>JBEANZ010000325.1:0-4406 GCA_041165185.1 Verrucomicrobiota bacterium
CCGAAGGCCGCCTGCTCCGAAGCCCCGAAGGGGCGAAAGTCGATAGCCCAGGGCAACGCCCTGGGATTCGGATTGGAAAATATTCTCGCCCTGAAGGGGCGACACCGGCGTCAGGTTTCGCCCCTTCAGGGCTTGGATTCTTGCGGAGTAAATTCCCCAGGGCGTTGCCCTGGGCTTTCAACTTTTCGCCCCTTTGGGGCTCCCAAGCCTTGGCAGCCACCCACCTGAAGGAGCGAGGAACGAGATTTTTCAATCGCAGGAAGGACACGTGTTCTTGGTTGGATGGTTGCCCTGATCAGCGCACGCGCAGCGTGGGCGGGCGCGCGGTTGGATGTTCCTTGGAAGCGAACGCGTGGACAAGCCCCGTCTGATCGGTCTCGCCCGTCTCGCGCACGATCAAAAATGTCGCGAGGCCGCCGCGGCAGGAGCGCGCAAACGCCGCGAGGCCGGCGCCGCGAATCGTGACCGGCTCGCCGGAGCCGCCGCGCGCGAGCGTGAACTCCGCGAGCCGCGCGGTCTGGCCCGCGATGACGCCCGCGTCGTCGCAGGCCGGGAGCGTTTCCCAGGCGACGGTGTTCTCCCGCCAGCCATCGGCGACGCCAGGCTTCACCCCGTAGATCGCGAAACGCGCCTCGGGCGCGGCATTGATCGCGAAGCCCATTCCGCTCGGCTCCGGATCGAGCACGATCTGCGCCTCGGAGATCTCCGCGCCGTGCAGCTCGGCGAGATCGAACGTGAGGATGGCGCGGCGCTCGTTGTTGCGGCTGCGCTCGAGGTCGGAGTGTTTCACCATCAGGAGCGGCTGCGCGCCCATCGGTTCCGGATAGCCGCGGCGCACGAACGAATCGCGGCCGCGTCCCTCCGCGGTTGTCACCGACGTCCATCCGTCGATCATCCGCGGCGGCTCGGCTCGGTTCGGCTCGGCGCTCGGCGCGGTCGACGCCGAGTCCCCGTGAAACGATCTGCCGGCGGTGACGCGCCGCGCGGGGCCGCGGCCACCGTCGTCCACTTCCACTTCGCCCGTGAAAACAAAAACGTGAGTGTTGCCCGTCGCACTGGCGGTGATGCCAAAGCGCGTGCCGAGGTCGACGACCCTGAGGTCGGCGGTGTCGACCGTGAACCCGTGCGCCGACTCGGGCACGTCGGCCGTGAGAGAACCCTCGAGCAGGCGGCAACGCAGCGCACTGACGATTTCCAACTTCGTCGGCGCCTCGAGCGTGACGACCGCGCCGCTCGCGAAACGCACGGTCGCGATCCCCTCGATGAGCGAAAACATCCCCGGCCCGAGCGCTGACTGCGGCAGCGTGGGGAGCGTGGAGCCGGCCCACTTCGTGTTGTCGGCTTGGACGAGCGTGGCCACGGGCGACGCTGCCGCGAGAGTTGGCGTCGGCGCGGCCCGGCGAAAATCGAGCCACACAAACGTGAGCACGGCCGCGGCGGCGGCGGCCGTCGCAGCCACGCCGAAACTCGCGAGCCACGGCCAGCGCGCGACGGGTGCGGGTGCGGCGTCGGACTTTTCGAGGAGGCTCGGCAACAGGTCCCGCTCGGCGCGCAACGCGCCGTGCAACCACGCGCGCTCGACATAGGCGGCGCGCAGGTCTGCGTCGCGAATGACCTCGGCGTGAAACGCGGCGAGTTCGTCTGCGGGCAGCAGGCCCTCGAGGGCGCGGTCGATGCGTTCGGCGTGATCGCGGGAGAACGAGGCGTTCATGACGGGCGGGCCGCGGCCTGTTCGCGGTTGATGCAGGCGTTGAGGGCTTCGCGGATGCGGCTGAGCAGGCGGTAAACGGCGAGCACGGAGCGGTCGCTCTTCGTCGCGATGGTCTCGACATCGCACTCGTCGAAATAGCGCCACACCACGATGGCGCGGTGGCGCTCGGGGAGCTTTTTCAGGCAACGCCGCAACAGCTCGGCGCGTTGATCAAAGTGATCCGCGTGGCGATCAATCTCGGCGGCGACGGCCTCGATGAACTCGCGCTCGTGCGGCGACTCGGGCCGGCGCTTCACCGCGCGGCGGTAGTTGAGGATTTGGTGGAGCGCGACGGTCCGCGCCCAGGCGAGGAAGTTGGTGCCGGGCTCGAAGCGGTCAAACATCCGCCAGAGGGCGAGCTTGCACTCTTGCAAAATGTCCGCGGCGTCGGCCGCGCTGCCGACGAGGCTGAACACGTAGGCGCTCAGCGCCCGCTCATGCTCGGCGAGGAGGCGCAGGTAGGCCTCGTCGCGGGCGGCGGAATCGGAGGGCGGCATGGGGGGCATGGGCGGCACCAACTAAGGTCGGGGAATGGGAGATTTGGACAGCAAACTAAGAGCTGAGAGGATGAGATGGGGGGTGGGCGCTCCGCAATGAACCGCATCCGCGCCATCTCCGTCAATCTGCGGCCCGCCTGAATCTGCGGGAATTCCTCCGGCCCGGTCTTCGTCCGTCGCCCACGCGGACCTGCGCGACCCGCGACGCCCGGATGGGTTTCCCACAGATTCAGGGAACCGCAGATTGGAAGACACCAGACCTTCACCGCTTTGCCGATGCGGCAGAAACGGCTTTGCGCTCACCTCTTGGCTCTCCGCTCCCAGTTTTCAACTCCCGGCCCTGAACCGCATCCGCGCTATCTCCGGCAATCGGCGGGCCTCCTGAATCGGCGGGAATTCCTCCGGCCTGATCGTCGCCTTTCTTCCCCGCCACCCGCAACGTGTGCGACGTCCGGAAGGGTTTCCCGCAGATTCAGGAAACCGCAGATTGGAATACGCCCGAACTTCGCCGCGCTTCCGATGCGGCAGGGGCGGTTTGGCTCTCAGCTCTTTGCTCTCATCTCTTACCTTTCATCGCTCCGCACTGAACCGCGTTCGCCGCGTCTCCGTCAATCTGCGGCTCTCTGAATCTACGGGAATTCCTCCGGTCAGATCGCCGCGCGCGTGTCACCCACGACGCCCGGCGGATTTTCCACAGATTCGGGCAACCGCAGATGGAATGGCCGCAACCAGCGGCGGGGCCATGGCAGCGCGGCGCGCCGCCGCCTACGCATTTTCCGCAGTCGGTATCGCACTCGTCCCTCGACGCGGCCCGGATGCTGCATTCCGCTCTGCGCCGCCAGCGGTTCGGAAACCACCACTCGGCACATTGCGCCTCGCGACCTGACCCCCCGGCTCCTCACTTTGACCTCCGCTCCTCACTTTCTTCCAACACGCTCATGAACATCCTCGCCCTCCTCCCGCTCGCCCGCCGCCCCGCTACCCGCCTCGCCCTTGGCCTCTGCGCGCTCCTCGCGTGCGCCGCCGCCCCGGCCCGCGCGCAGACCACGCTCGCCACGGGCGATGCCGTCATCCTGTCCTTCGATCAGGCCACCTCGACTTTTAAGTGGGCGCCGCTCGTCGACCTCGCGGCCGGCACCGTGATCGGCCTCACCGACTACGGCTATCCTGGCGGATCCTCCACCTTTTCGTTTCCCGCGACGGGCATCACGAGCGACGGCTATCTTACTGTCACCTTCAGCGCGGCGGTCACCAAGGGCACGATTTTCACGGTCACCATCACGCCCCATGCCACGGCTCCGTCCGTCTCCATGACGCGCGATAGCGACAGCACCTCCTTCAGTAGCCAGGTCACCATCGGTGGAGGCTCCACCCGATGGTCGGTCACCCCGAGCGCGTTGTCCGGGGGGGGCGACAGCCTCATCATTTATCAGGGCAACATCTTGAGCTCGCCGACGTTTGTCTTCTGCGCGGCCTGGGTCGCCACCGTCGTCCCGAATACCAGCGGCGGGTTCACCACCAGCGCGAGCACCAGTAACGGTCTCAACGCCTCGGCGCTTCCGCCCGGCCTCACCGTCGGCACCAATGCCTTCGGCTGGCCGACGGGCGCTGCCAGCGGCACCTACTCCGGTGCCTACAACGGGCCCACGACCGCCACCGACAGGGCCACCTGGCTCTCCCGCATCGTGGGGTCGGGCACCAGCCCGTCCAGTTGGACACTCACCGCCCCGGCGAGCTCCGCCGCCGTGCCCTCGGTGAGCGGCACGCTGGCGTTTACCTCCCCCGCCCCCACCGTCTCCGCCATCTCCCCCACCAGCGGCACGACCGCCGGGGGCACGAGCGTGACCATCACGGGCACCAACCTCACCGGCGCCACCGGCGTGACCATCGGCGGCACGGCGGCGACTCTCGGCGCCAACACCGGCACCACCCTCGCCGCCACCACCGGCGCCCATGCCGCTGGCACCGGGCTTAGCGTCCTCGTCACCACGCCCGGCGGCACCAACTCCGCCAACACCCTCTTCACCTACGTCGCCCCCGACACAACCCCGCCCACCGTCACAAGCATCATCCGCCAAACCCCGAGCGGCCAGTCCACGACCAGCACGAGCGCCACCTTCCGCGTGACCTTCAGCGAAGCCGTCAACGCCCCCACCACC
>JBEANZ010000326.1:0-10217 GCA_041165185.1 Verrucomicrobiota bacterium
CCGATGGCAAAAATCCCGAAGTAAATCAGCGCCGCCGACGCGTGGATCGGTTTCTTGGCCGTGGTCCCGGCGATCGGGAAGTGGAAGTCGATTTCGTGCGTGTTGTTCATCCCCACGTAGAGGAGCACGAAAAGGATGAGGAGCAGCGCGAAGGTTTTGAGGACGGCTTTGAACATGACGGAAGGAAGATGGGACGCAGCGCTAGTTCCCGCCCCCGCGACGCGCAACGGATTTCGCGCGCGCCTGCGCGCCACGCTACTCCGCATCGTGCAGCGCCGCCAGCTCGCGCGCGACGTCACGGTCGCCGCGGCATCGCGGCATCTTGCTTTGGCCGCCCCACTTGCCCCGTCGGCGCAGCCACAGCTCAAACGTCCCCGGCGCCACGAGCCGCGCGAGCGGCGCGGCGAGCCCGCCGCCGCAGCGCTTGGCTTCGTAGTCGTCGTTGCGCCGCTGGAGCGCGAGATCGAGGGCGCCCGCCAGTGCGGCGGCGTCGGCCGGCGCGCCGCCCCCGGGCTTCAGCTCGATCCACCACTCGTGCCGGCCACGCGCGGCGCCCGGCACGGCGCCCGCGAAGAGCGGGGCGACGTGGAAATTCGCCACCGTCGCCCACTGCGCCGCGGCCACCTCCGCGAGCGCGTCGGTCAGCTCCCGCTCGATCACGTGTTCGCCAAACGCGCTGAGCTGCAGCCGCGTCCGCCCAACGTAGACGAGCCGCGGCGGCGTGACCGACACGAACCGCACCACGTCCCCGATCACGTAGCGGCACAGGCCGGCGGGCGTCGTCATCACCAGCACGTAGTCCTCCCCGGCGCGCACGCCCTCGAGCGGCACGGCGCCCTCGCCGAGCGCGTCGAGCCTCGTCTCGTCGAACCACCGCAGCGGCAGGAACTCGTAGAAAATCCCCGCGTCCGCGATCAGGCGCAGGCCGGCTTCCGGCTCGGCGTCCTGCGCCGCGATGAACCCCTCCGACGCCGGATACACCTCGTGCAACGCCACGCCCGCGCCCACCGCCGCGCGCAGTTCCCCCGCAAACGGCCCAAGCGGCACGCCGCCATGCACGAGGCACTCCAGGTTCGGCCAGATCGCCTGGAGCGGGCTCGCGCCGGTGTGCGCCCGCATCGTCTCCGCAAACACCAGCAGCCAGCTCGGGATCCCCGCGAGCAGCGTGATGTCGCGCGTCGCCGTGCGCGTCGCGATCGCGCGGAGCTTCACCGGCCAGTCGGCCATTTGCGCGATCTCGCGGCCGGGCTCGTAGAGGTGTTGCTCCACCCAGCGCGGGAGATGGAGCGCGGTGAGGCCGCTGAGATCGCCGGCCCACGCGGCGTGTGCGCCGCTTTCCGGCAAACGCACCAGCTCCGTCGAGCCGCCGAGGAACAGGTGCCGGCCCCGAAACACCCGCGCGTGGCCCGCACGCGCCGCGTAGTAGGACAGCGAGTCGAGCCCGGCCCGCCGGAAATGCGCGAGCATCCCGCGCGTGATCGGGAGATATTTCGTGCGGCCGGCCGTCGTGCCCGACGACACCGCGAAATACTCGCACCGCCCCGGCCACAACACGTCCGCCTCGCCGCGCTTCGCCCGCTCGATCCACGGCGCGAGCCGCTCGTAGGTGTGCAACGGCGCGCGCGCGCGAAACTCCGCGTAGTCCGCGCCCGCGCCGAGCCCGCACGCGCGCCCGAAATGCGTTCGCGCCAACCTCGGCACCAGCCCACGCAACGCCGCCGCTTGCGCCGCGACCACGTGCCGCGGATCGCGCAGGCCGCGGGCGACGAACGGCACCCGCAAGCCCGCCGCCCAGCCGACGAGGCCGCGCAGCGCGGGGACTCGCGCGCCCGCCGCGCTCATGCCGCGCGGCGCAAGCGCGCGGGCCGCAGCTTCCCGTAGAATCCGCCGAGGTGCGGGAGAAACTCGAACGCGTGGAAAATCAGCGACGCGTGCTGCACCGGCGCCGCGCCCGGCAGGGCGGCGACCCGCACCGTGCGGCTCTGGGGAAAATACGCGCGATGCGCCCGCTCCAACGCGAACCGAGTCGGCGACGCCGCATCGATCACGGCCTCCTCCTGTTCCGCGAAGAGCACCAGTGCCGGCGCCTCCGTCAGCGGCAGCAGCGCCGGGAGAAAATAGGCGGCCGGCGAGGGCATCGCGCGCAGCGCCGCGACGCGCTCGCGCGCCCCCGCGTGGGAAACCTGCCGGATGCTCGCGAGCGCGGCGTCGCGCAGGCGGGCAAACTCGGGCACCGTCATCAGGGCCCGCAACGCGCCCTTGTTTTGCGCGCCCGCCTCGAACATCCGCAGGAAAATCGTGCGGGATTTCTCCGTGAGTTTCTCGTCGCCGCCGTTCGGCCCGAGGAAGGGTTTCACCGCGCGGCCGAGCAGCGTCGCCGGCTTGAGTGCGCCGGGTGCCAGCACATCCTCGATGCACGCCACCGGGCTGACGAGCACGACGCCCGCGAGCGGCGCGATTTCGCCGGCGAGGCGGCCGCGGCGCAGCCAATCCAGCACGAGCCCGCCGCCGAAGTCGCGCAATCGTCACCGCGCCGGCGCGGCGTTGCCACCTGCGCGCGCCACGCTCCGCGCCCTCGCCTCCGCACCACCCGGCCCGACACTGTGAAACTCGCCCTCGTCACCGAGACCTTCCCGCCCGAAATCAACGGCGTGGCGATGACGTTCGGCGTGATCGCGCGCGAACTCGGGCGGCGCGGGCACGCGGTCCGCGTTTACCATCCGCGCCGCGACGATCTGCCGGCCGGCGCGCCGTCGCCCGATTTCGCCGAGGTCCCGCTGCCCGGCCTCCCGATCCCCGGCTACCCGCTGTTGCGGCTCGGGCTGCCCGCGCGCCGCCACCTCACCGCGCTCTGGCGCGAAGAGCGCCCGACGCTCGTGCACGTCGCGACCGAGGGACCGCTGGGGGCGTCGGCGATTTCCGCCGCACGCACGCTCGGGATTCCGGTCACCTCGAGTTTCCATACCAACTTCCACGCCTACGCGCGCCACTACCGCTCGGGCCTCCTGCGCGGCCTCGTGCTGTCGTGGCTGCGCCGCGTGCACAACCGCACCCGCCGCACGTTCGCGCCCACCGCCGAGCTGTGCGCCGAGCTCGCCGCGCTCGGCTTCCGCGATCTCGCGGTGATGTCGCGCGGGGTCGACACGTGGCAGTTTCACCCCGCGCGCCGCTCGCCCGAGTTGCGGTCGAAATGGGGCGTCGCGCCCGACGATCCCGTGGTCATCCACGTCGGCCGGATGGCGGCGGAAAAAAACTACCCGCTGCTCTTCCGCTGCTACGCGGCGATGCGCGCGGCGAATCCGCGCTGCCGCTTCGTGCTCGCGGGCGAAGGGCCGTTGAAAGCCGCGCTCACGCGCGCGCATCCCGAGTGCGTTTTCGAGGGCGTGTTTTCCCGCGAGGAGATCGGCCGCCACTACGCGTCGGCGGACATCTACGTCCACGCGAGCCTGACCGAGACGTTTGGCAACGTGCTGACCGAGGCGCTCGCAAGCGGGCTCGCGACGGCGGGCTTCGACTACGCGGCCGCGCGCCAGTTCGTGCGCCACGGCGAGAACGGCCTCGTCACGCCCTGCGCGCAACCTGACGCCCTGATCGAGGCCGCCGTGATGCTCGCGACCGACGATCTCCTCCGCGCCCAGCTCCGGTGCAACGCCCGCGCTGCCGTCGAGGCGCAATCGTGGTCCCACGTCATCGCCCGCTTCGAATCCGACCTCCTCGCGGTGGCCGACGCGCGGCCGGCGCCACTCGTCCCCGCCCTCGCATGACCCCTCGCCTCCTCATTCTCACGGCCGGTTTCGGCGAGGGGCACAACGCCGCCGCCCGCGCGCTCGCCGCCGCCTGCGCAGCGCTGCACGGCCCCGGCTCGGCCCGCACGGTCGACCTGTTCGCGCTAACGGCACCGCGCCTCAACGCCGTCTCTCGCCGCGCCTACCTCGCGATCATCAACGGCGCCCCGCGCGCGTGGAGCGCCTTCTACGCCTGGACCGATCGCTCGAACCGTTTGCCGCGCGCGCTCTGGGCGCTCGGGCGCGAGCGCCGCCGACTCGAGACCATCCTCGCCGCGGATCCGCCGACGGCGATTTGCAGCACGTTTCCCGCGTATGCGTTTCTCCTCGAGCACATCGCGCGCACGCGCGGCCTCGCCGCCCCCCACTTCAACATCGTCACCGATTCGATCAGCATCAACTCCCTCTGGTGGCGCGCCGGTTGCGCCGGCTGGTTCGTGCCCAACGCCGACTCCGCCGAGGCGATGCGACGCGCCGGCCTCGACGAGCGGCGGCTGCACGTGTGCGGCTTTCCCGTCGCGCCGTTTTTCGCCGCGCACGCCGGCCGCCTCGCCCCGCCCGATCTCGCGGCGGGCGCCGCCCCGCGCGTCCTCTACATCATCAACTCCGGCACGCGCGACGCCGGCGAGACCGCGCGCCGGCTCCTCGCGCAGGCGGATTGGGAGGTGACGCTGGCCGTCGGCCGCGACGAATCCCTCCGGCGCGAACTCACCGCGCTCTCCGCCGGCCGCGCGCGGCCCGCGACCGTGTTGGGTTGGACCACCGAGATTCCGCGCCTGCTGATGACGCATCACGCGCTCGTGAGCAAAGCCGGCGGCGCCACGACCCAGGAAGCCATCGCCGCCCTCTGCCCCATGATCGTGAACCAGATCGTGCCGGGGCAGGAGGAGGGCAACTACGAGCTGCTCTGCCGCCACGGCGCCGGCGCGCTGGCCGAGACGCCCGCGGCCGTCATCGCGGCGCTGCAGCGCGCATTCGCGCATCGCGGTCGGGAGTGGCGCGAGTGGCGCGCCGCACTCGCCACCATCGCGCGCCCCGACGCCGCCCGCGAGATCGTCGCACGCATGTTCGATCTGGCCGGCAGCGCGAGCGAACCGATCCCGCAACCGCTGCGCCCGGCGCCCGCCGCGCTCTCGGCTCCCGCCCCCGCAGCGGGCTTCGCCGCATGAAAACGCGTTTCATTCTCAACCCCTGCTCCGGCCGCAACCGCCGCCGCCCGTGGCTCGCCGACACTCTCCGCGACTTCATCGCCGCCCGCGGCCTGGACGCCGATCTCGCGATCACCGCGGGGCCGGGCCATGCGACTGCCCTCGCCCGCGAGGCCGTCCTCGCCGAATGCGCGCAGGTCGTCGCGGTCGGCGGCGATGGCACGAGGGCGTGGCGCGCCGCTACCTCGTGCTCCACGGCGACGTGTTCGACACGGTCACGAAAAACTTCGTCTGGCTCGCGCATCTCGGCGACCGGGGCTACGCGCTGCTCCTGCGGCTCAACTGCGCCTACAATGCCTGGCGCGCGTGGCGGGGCCAGGAGTATTGGTCCCTCAGCAAAGCCCTCAAGGCGCGCGTAAAATCCGCCGTGAATCACGTGTCGAAGTTCGAGACGCACATCGCCGCCCTGGCCCGTCAGCGCGGCTGCGCCGGCGTCATGTGCGGCCACATCCACACGCCGGCCGACAAGGTGCTCGGCGACGTCCACTACCTCAACTCCGGAGACTGGGTTGAATCTCTCACCGCCATCGTCGAGCACTGGGACGGGCGACTGGAGGTGATGAGTTTCGCGGATTTCACGCGCGATTTTCCCCGCGAGGAACCCGGCTCCACCCCCGGCGGCGAGGAGCGCGACGCCGAACTCGTCGGCGGCTGACAACAAGTTCACGGGCTCGTCACACGACCGCCACGGTGCCGCCACGCGGCCGGGGCACGCTCTCGGCGTGCATCTCACCAGACCAACCGCCCCCCTCATCGGCGCCGGCCTCACCGCCGCCCTCCTCGTCGGCGCCTCGCTCATCGCGCAGTCAATCCCTGCGGCGAAGCCAACCAGCACCGATCGCATCCTCCGCCTCCAGGAATTCGAGGTCACCGAGGCCCGCACCTCCGCGGCCACGATGGCGCCGACTGAGTCGCGCCTCGAGGCCACGCAGCCCGAGTCGATCATCAGCCTCCAGACGATCCAGAACAGCATCGCGCCCACCGCCGACTACGCGATGATCGCCGCGCTCTCGCCGAGCGTCACGAATTTTTCCACCAACGGCCCCGGCCTCAACGAGTCGAAGCCCACACTCCGCGGCTTCAACGACGGCCAATACAACGTCACCATCGACGGCATCCCCTTTGGCGACGGCAACGACTACACGCACCACACCACGAGCTATTTTCCCGCGAAGCTCCTCGGGCGCGTGACCGTCGACCGCGGCCCCGGCACCGCCAGCACCATCGGCATGGCGACCTTCGGCGGCACCATCGCGATGGAGACGAAGGACCCGCGCACCGAGGCGTCGTTCGTCCCCACGCTCAGCCTTGGTTCATGGAACACCAAGCTCGCGCACTTCGAGGCCAACACCGGCATCCTCCCGCGCACCAACGGCGCCTCCCTCATCGCCAGCTACCAATACATGGACAGCGACGGCTACCGCACCTTCGGCACGCTCCGCCGCAACACGTATTTCTTCAAATATCTCCAGCCGCTCGGACGCAGCACGACGCTCTCGTT
Organism: Verrucomicrobiota bacterium; assembly: GCA_041165185.1. Taxonomy (GTDB): domain Bacteria; phylum Verrucomicrobiota; class Verrucomicrobiia; order Opitutales; family Opitutaceae; genus JBEANZ01. The sequence goes on from JBEANZ010000326.1 coordinate 6,495, forward strand.
CATGGGCGAATACAACAACATCAAGTTCAACAACCCGAACGCCTCGCCCCTCACCGGCACGCAGATTCAGACCCTCGGCCGCAACTTCGGCTCGACCAACGATCCGGCCTCCCTCGACTACTACGGTTACAATTGTCAGGTGAAGCAGACCGACACCGCCTTCATCGCCCTCGACAGCGATCTCGGCGGCGGTTGGCGGCTGCACGACAAGGTCTACACGTTTTCCTACAACAACAGCAGCCACGAGTCCCCCGCCCGCAACGGCGGCGCGACGATCGTCAACGGCCGCACCGTCGCCGGCACGGACCTCGCCGGCCGCTTCAAGGTCAATTCCGTCCGCGCCGTCGGCAACACGTTCGCCGTCGCGCACGCCGACGATGTTGGCGTCTTCAAGACCGGCGTCTGGTTCGACTACCAGTTCGGCCCCCGCTACCAATACGCGCTCGATTACAACACCGCCAACGCGCAGCGCCTCGGCATGGTCGCGATGCCCGCCGGCTACCTCGACCCGCTCGCGCCCGCCACAAAGGGGGGCTACGTTTACAACATGCATTATTACACGCACACGTGGGAGCCCTACGTGGAATACGCGTGGCGCCCGCTGCCCAACCTCACGTTCACGCCCGGGCTGAAATACATGCGGATCAAACGCTCCATCGAGGCACCGATCAACCAGACTAGGAATCTCCTCCCCGCCTACTACACCGAGGTCTATGGGAAGACGCTCCCGCTCGCGCTCGCCAACTACCGCATCGCGCAGCACTGGTCCGCCTACGCGCAGTATGCGAGCGGCCTGCTCACGCCCCCGCTGGCCTTTTTCCAAGAGGACAATCCCCAGCTCAACCGCGTGAAGCCCCAGACGACGACGAACTATCAGCTCGGCACCGTCTACAAGACGAACCGCTTCAACGCCGACTTCGCCGGCTACTTCATCCGCTCGCACAATCTCCCCGTCGTCATCCCGAATCCCGCCACCAACCCCGCGCCCAACGGCACCAACAGCCCCAACGACACGATCACCTACGTCGCCCGCGGCGCCTACTACTACGGCCTTGAGGCGCAGGGCACCTACTACCTCGGCGCCGGCCTCAGCGCGTTCGCCAACGCCTCGCGCAACTACGGCACCTACGAGGGCTCCAAGCGCCGCATCGATTCCCTCGCGCAGATGACGGCCGGCTACGGTTTCGTCTATGATCACAAGGGATTCTTCGCCTCGCTGATGGCGAAATACAGCGGGCGGTATACCACCTACACGGCCACGCCGGCGTCGCCCGATCTTCCGCTCGCCCCCGGCACTCTCTCGATCGTGCAAGGCGGCTACACGCTGCACGACCTCGCGCTCGGCTACGGCGCGAAGCTGCAGCGCGGCGGCTTCATCAAGAGCTACAAGGCCCGCCTCCAGATCAACAACCTCTTCGACCGCGACGTGATCTTGCTCAAGTCCGCGCGCGCCACCGCCGGCGCGTTCAATCCCCTCACGAGCACCTACAACCCGATCGTGACGCGCGGGTATTTCCTCACGTTGTCCGGAGAATTTTGAGCGCTGGGAGATCTTTCCACTCGCGCCCCGCGTCGTCGGTTGCGTGAGGCGCGCAGGCGCGAGCGGAACTTGGGTCAGGCCAGAAAAACGCGCCCGGCGTGAAGGGGTTCACGCCGGGCGCACCTGCGTTTGGAGCGGGCGACGTTGGGCTCGTCATCCGCGACGCGCTATGCGCACATAAGCCGTCGCCTCCCACCCCATGAAAATCCTCGTCCGCTCCGCATTCGCGCGGCTCGCCGCTTCCGCGATCACGCTCGCCGTTTCCCTCCCCGCGCCGGCGCTCCACGCCCAAGCCGCCTCCCCCGCCGCGCCCGAGGAAAAAGCCCCCGTCCAACTCAGCCCCTTCGAGGTCACCGCCGACACCAAGGGCTACTTCTCCGGCAACACCATGTCCGGCACGCGCCTCAACTCGAAGCTCGAGGATATCGGCGCCGCCATCACCGTGATGACGAAGGAGCAGATGTCCGACTTCGCGATGCTCGATATCAACGACATCTTCCTCTACTCCGTCGGCACCGAGGGCACCGGCGACTACACCGACTTCGCCGTCAACAACGCCGGCAGCGTCGCCGACAACGTCCAAAATTCCCCCCGCGGCGCGAACCGCATCCGCGGCATCGGCTCCGCCAACATCTCCTTCGGCAACATCGGCCTCTCCGGCCTCACCCCCGTCGATCCGCTCAACATCGAGGGCGTCGAGATCAGCCGCGGCCCCAACGCCAACGTCTTCGGCCTCGGCTCCCCCGGCGGCACGCTCAACATGATCCCCGCCAACGCGAACCTCACGCGCGACCGCACGCAGCTCGGCACCCGCGCCGACAGCCTCGGCGGCGCCCGCGTCGATCTCGATGCCAACCGCGTGCTGATCAAAAACCTGCTCGCGTTGCGCGTGAGCGCGGCGTTTCAGCGCGACGGCTACGTGCGCAAACCTTCCGGCACCGACTCCGTGCGCTACAACGGCATGGTGAAGTTCCAGCCGTTCAAGTGGACGACCGTCAACGCCTCCTACGCCTACTACCGCATGAACGGCAACCGTCCCAACACCCTCATGCCGCGCGACGGAATTTCCTACTGGCTCGCGCAGGGCAAGCCCGCGTGGGACCCGTCCACCTCCACCTACACGCTCAACGGCACCACCTACGGCCTCAACGGCCCCGGCCCCGCCGCCACGCGCACCGCGATCACGAGCGACAACAACATCCCCGACGTTTTCCAGCGCACGTTTTCCGGCGCGGACAAGAGCTACGTCTTCGTCGACGGCGGCGCCGTCGCCTACTGGACCACGCCCACCGGCAACACCAACGCCTCCGTCTCCCCGCTCCTCAACAACTCCTCCAACCGCTACATGGCCGCCAGCCCCGCGACCGGCGTCGCCTCCGGCCGCTTCACGGGCCAGCCGCTCTTCACGACCACGCCGACGCTCAGCGACAAAACCTACTACGACTGGTCGAGCGTGAACCTCGGCGCGATGAACCGCCTCACCGATCGCACGTTCACGTCGCGCGTGCAGCTCCAGCAGGTGTTTCTCAGCACGCCGCGCCACACGCTCGTCGGCTCCGGCGACTGGGCGCGCGAGGATTCGATGCGTTATCAGCGCAACATCTTCGGCCTCGCCGCCACCAACACGCTTCTCGTCGACGTCAACGCGCGCCTGCTCGACGGCAGCGTGAATCCGTTTTTCGGCCGCCCCTACCTCGGCCTCGACCAACCGCTCACGCAGTGGATCCCCGGTCGCGGCGAGACCTACCGCGGCCAGCTCGCCTACAAACTCGATCTCACGCGGGAAAAATCCTGGCTCCGCTGGCTCGGCCTCCACAACGCCACCGTTTACGACGAATACAGCTACGCCTGGACGCGCCGCTACAGCTACCGCGACGTGCTCGCGTCGAATCATTCCTGGGTGCCCGCCGGCACGCTGCCCGCGCTCAACGGCAACATCACCGGCGGCCAGACCGCCGGCGCCGCGCGGTTCCGCGGCTACTTTCGCTACTACGTGGGCGACGCCACCGGCACGAACGCGGACTACGCGCCGAGCACCTTCAACTACGGCCCCGCGACCTACGTGTGGGGAAATTCGGCGACGGGTGTTTTCCAACGCGAGCCCGCGCTCCTCGATCAGCGCCCCACGCTCGACAGCGCCGGCGGCGGCAGCAATTCCCAGACGGTCAGCAAGACCACCGGCG
>JBEANZ010000327.1:0-3037 GCA_041165185.1 Verrucomicrobiota bacterium
CGTGCGGATCGGCGGCGTCGCGCGGAATTTTTCCTACGACGTGACCGTCTTCGATCCGGAGGTCGCCAGCGCGGGCGCGGACGCCGCGCCGGTGACGATCATCGGGCCCGAGAGCGTCGAGGTCGGCAAGGCGGCGAGCTACGCGGTGAGCAAGCCGTCCTTCGCCGGTGGCATCGCGTGGCGGCAGGTCGCGCTCGGCGGCGCCCCGAAATCCTACGACGCGGAGGCCGGGCTCGATGGCCTCGTCGCGGTGGCCAACGCCGACTACCCCGTCGTGCAGACCGCCGTCGCCGGCGCGGGCCGCGCGGCCTATCGCCTCGCGCACAGCACGCGGACGACGCAGTCGCTGACGTTGCCGGACAACCTCTACGTGAGCGCGCCGAACGCGGCGCTGAATTTCCTCAGCCGGCTCGGCTTCGCGACGCCCATCCAGGTGGCGCACGTGCAGGTCTCCGCCGACGACGGCAACTCGTGGCTGGAGGTTTACACGCAGGCGGGCACGGGGGATGCGACGGGCGGGGAGCTGGCCTTTCAGGCGCGCAGCGTCTCGCTCGCGGCGTTTGAGAAGCGCACGGTGCGCGTGCGGTTCGCCTACACGGTCGCGCTGAACGGGCTGGCGTTTCCGCAGACCGTGGCGGGCGTGGGCTGGTATCTCGACAACATCAGCCTCGTCGGCACGCAGGTGGCGACGGCCGGCCCGGTGACGACCGTGCCCGCGGGATCGAATTTTTCGTTTAGCGCGGCGAGCGCCGGCGGCGTGGCGTTGCAGGCGCGCGGGATGTTGTTCGAGGCGTTTCCGCTCGAGTGGGGGCGGGTGGCGGCCCTCACCGTGAGCGAGCCGATCGGCAGCATCATCAACCCCGCGCGCCTCATCAACCTCTCGATCGTCACGCAGCTCGCGGCGGGCGAGACGTCGTTTTCGATGGGCACGGTGCTCGGCGGCGCGGGCACTTCCGGCCCGAAGGCGCTGCTCGCGCGCGCGGCGGGCCCGTCGCTCGCGGCGTTCGGCGTGGGCGGCACGCTGCCCGATCCGACGATGGCGCTGCTCGGCGCGGGCGGCGTGACCGTCGCGACCAACGACAACTGGGGCGGCGACCCGAATCTCGCCAACGCGTTTCAACAGGTCGGCGCGTTTGCCTACGCGAACGCCGCGACGAAGGACGCGGCGGTGTTTCAACCCGCGCTCCCCGGCGGCAACTACGCCGTGCAGGTGAGCGACGCCGGCGCGGGCACCGGCACCGTGATCGCCGAGCTCTACGATGCGACGCCCGCCAACGCCTTCACCGCGCGCACGCCGCGGCTCCTGAATGTTTCCATCATCAAGAACATCGGCTCGGGCCTCGCGGCGGGCTTCGTCATCGGCGGGGTCGGCCGGAAGACCGTGCTCATCCGCGCGGTCGGGCCGTCGCTGACGGCGTTTGGGCTGAGCGCGTCGACGCTGCTCGCCGACCCGAAGCTCGAGCTCATCGACGCGGCGAAGCGCATCGTGGGCGCCAACGACAACTGGGGCGGCGACGCGGCGCTCGCGACGGCGCTGACGGCGGCGTTTGGCCAGGTCGGGGCGTTCGCCCTCGCCAACCCCGCGTCGAAAGACGCCGCCCTCCTCGTCACCCTCGATCCGGGCAGTTACAGCGTGTCCGTCGCGGGCGTCAGCGGCACGAGCGGCATCGCGCTCGTGGAGGTTTACGACGTGCCGTGAGCGTGGTCAGCGGCGTCGGCGCGGGCGACGGCGCGGGCGGGATTTTTTGAGTCGTGAAACGTTGTAACAACCCTACGGTCGCCGCGTCCTCCGTAGTTCGCCAGCCACCCCGCCCCGTCCGATTCCGCCGATGAAAACCTACCGCTCCCGTTTCCCGCGCCTCGCGTTTGCCCTTGTTGGTGTTGTCCTCTCCCTCGCGCCCAGCGCCCGCGCCCAAGGTGGCGGCGGCGGGGGCGGCAACCCTGGCGGCGGCGGCATCAACCCCGGAGGTGGGGGCATCAATCCCGGAGGTGGCGGCATCATCGTGCCGCCCGGCGGAGGCGGTGTCATCGTGCCGCCCGGCGGTGGCGGCGTGAATCCCGGCGGCGGTGGCGGCGGTGTCGTTATCACGCCCGGTCAGCCCGTCGTCGTCACGCAGGCGGGGCTCCTCGTCGGCGACACTCAGGGTGCGACCGTCGTCGTCGCGGGTCAGGCCGCCGGCGGTCAAGGCGGCGCGGGCCAGACGACCGGCACCACCTACGCGTGGACCATCAGCGGCGGACGAATCGTCGGCAGCGCGACCAATCAGGCGGTCACCTTCACCGCCGACGGCGCGGGCACCGTCACGCTCGCCGTCGCCGTGACGACCTCCGCCGGCACGACCAACGCCACCTCCAACGTCACCGCCATCTCCGCCGCCGCCGCCGGCACCATCACCGCGCCCGCGACCGCGGCGGCCACTGCCGCCGGCGCCGGCGCTGGCGCGGTGACCATCTCCGCCAGCCTTCCCGCCGCCCAAGCCGGCGACCGCACTTTCACCTGGTCGGTCACGGGCGACGCCGCGATCGCCTCCGGCCAACGCACCGAAGCGATCACCGTGCGCCCCGGCACCGCCGGCCTGAAGGAAATCAACTGCGCCGTGCGCCTCCAGAATCTCGTGACCGTTAATCTCCGCTCCTTCCTCTTCGTCACCGGCACCGGGGCACCCGCCACCGTCAACGTCGTCGGCGGCAGCGGCGGCGGCACCTGGCCCGCCGGCTCGCGCGTCGACATCTTCGCCAACGCCCCCGCCGCCGGCCAGGTCTTCGACCGCTGGACCGGCAGCGCCGCCGACCTCGCCATCCTCGGCGCGGGCGCGATCGCGCCGTTCCTCGCGCACGCCGTCGTCACCGTGCCGACCACGGCCGCCACCCTCACCGCGACTTACAAACCCGCGCCCGCGTGGACGCCCACCACCACCACGGCCTTCAACCCCCAGACCGCGCAGGGCCAGACCGCGCCCGTTTCCACGACGCTCGTCTCCTACGTCCCGGCAAATCCACAGGGCCTCGTCTTCCTGCTCCACGACACCGGCGGCAG
>JBEANZ010000328.1:0-3655 GCA_041165185.1 Verrucomicrobiota bacterium
GGCGGCAAACACGGCCCCTACGAAGGCGGCGTGCGCATTCCCTTCATCGTCCGCTGGCCCGGCCACATCCCGGTCGGTCGCGTCGACGAAAAATCCGTCCTCAGCGCCACCGATTGGCTGCCCACGCTCTGCGCCCTCACGGGCACCAAGATCAACGTCGCCGACTTCGATGGCGAAGACACCACCGCCGCCTGGCTCGGCCAGAGCGCGCACGTGCGCACCAAGCCTCTGCTCTGGAAGACCAGCGCCCCGAACAGTCCCGGTAGCATTCGCATCGGCGACTGGAAGCTGCATGACCAAAGGCGCGGCGAGGCCGAACTCTATAACGTCGTGGCCGATCCCGGAGAACTCACCAATCTCGCCAACAAGGAGCCCGCCAAAATGAAAGCGCTCTCCGCCAAGCTCAATACGTGGGTCGCCTCGTTGCCGAAGACGACCAGCAAGGCCGACGAGACCGACAAGTAGGTCACAGCGCCTCCGCCGCACCCACCAGACTCTGTCCGATGAAACACCGCGTTCTCACCCTCGCCGCACTCTTACTCGCTCCGCTGCCCACGCTCTCCGCCGCCGACTCACCCCGGCCCAACATCGTTTTCATCTATGCCGATGATTGGGGTTGGGGCGATCTGTCGTGCCACGGACACGCGTGGCTCAAGACCCCGCACCTTGATCGCCTCGCCGCCGAGGGCACTGATTTTCAGCAGTTCAATGTGCTCAACCCCGTGTGTTCGCCGAGTCGCACGGCGGCGATGACCGGCCATTTTCCGGCGCGCTACGCCATCCATCAGCACTTCGCTGCGCCCGCGCAGAATCTCAAACGCGACATGCCCGACTGGCTCGACCCGCAGGCGCCCACCACCGCGCGGTTCTTCCAGCAGGCGGGCTATCGCACCGGGCACTTCGGCAAGTGGCATCTCACCAGTCGCAACACGCCGGGCGCACCGTCGCCCACGGCCTACGGCTTTGACGAGTTCGCCATCTTCAACGGCGGCGCGGAAACTCCCGAGGCCGGTTTGCACGACACGCCGGACAACGCCGTGAAGTTTATCCACGCGAACAAGGGTCGGCCGTTCTACGTCAACGTCTGGCTGCACGAGAGCCACCTGCCGCATGTGCCGACCAAGGCTTCGATGGAAAAATGGAAACACCTCGACGAGCAGAAGCAGGTCTATGCCGCCGTTATCACCGATGGCGACAATGCCGTGGGCCGGGTGCTCGCTGCGCTCAAGACCGCCGGAGTGGAGCAGTACACCCTCGTGATTTTTTCCAGCGACAACGGCCCCGAGTCCACCGGCGGCGCGAAGGAAAAAGGCCCCCGCGACCCGGATACCGACGAGACCGCGAGCGGCGCGACCGGCTACGGCGGCTACTACAGCATCGGCTCCACCGGCGGATTGCGCGGGCGCAAGCGCAGCCTGTTCGAGGGCGGTGTGCGCGTGCCCTTCCTCGTGCGCTGGCCCGGTCGCACTTCGGCGGGAGTGAAAAACGAAACGACGGTGCTCACCGCCGTCGATTTGCTGCCCACGCTCTGTGCCGCGGCGGATGTCGCCTTGCCGGCGAACTATCGCGGCGACGGCGAGAACCTGCTCGCCGCTTTCAAGGGCCAGGCCGTCGCGCGCACGCGACCGATTTTTTGGGAATGGACCGGCAAGAAAGCCGAGCCGGACTGGTGGCCGCGCCTCGCCGCGCGCGATGGCGATTGGAAACTCCTGCTGACCGACGACGCGCAGCGGGTCGCACTCCATCACATTCCCAGCGACCGCACCGAGTCCGCCAACGTCGCGCAGGCCCATCCCGAAATCGTCGCGCGCCTGACCCAGCTCGCCCTCGCCTGGAAAGCCACGCTCCCGCTCAAGCCCGACCCCGCGTGCATGAGCGCCGCCGACCACCCAGGTGAAAAATCCAAGACGGAGAAGCGCCGCAAAAACGCTCCGGCTCCTGCGGCGCCCGCAAAGAAAGCCACCGACGACGACCGCCGGTGAACCGCCCGAGGACCGCCGATGCCCAACACTCTTGATCCCGTGAAACCTGTCTGCCTCCTCGCGTTCGTCGCCCTGCTCGCCGCCTTGGCCGGTCCGCTCCGCGCCGCGCAAGCCGCTCGGCCCAACATCATCCTCGTGCTGCCGGACGATGTCGGCGTCGGCGACTACGCGTGCCTGGGCAACCCGCTCATTCACACGCCGACGGTGGATGCGTTCAAAAAGCAGAGCCTCGCGTTCACGCAATTCCACGTCAGTCCCACCTGCGCGCCTTGTCGCTCGGCGCTGATGAGCGGACGGCACGAATTCAAAAACGGCGTCACCCATACCATCCTTGAGCGCGAGCGGATGAGTCTCAAAACGTTCACGCTCGCGCAGCTGCTCCAGTCCACGGGCTACTCGACGGGCATCTTCGGCAAGTGGCATCTGGGCGACGAGGAGGCGTATCGGCCCGAGCACCGGGGTTTCGACGAAGTCTATATCCACGGCGGCGGCGGCATCGGGCAGACGTTTCCCGGCTCCTGCGGCGACGCCCCGGGCAACACGAACATTGACCCGGCACTCTGGCACAACGGCAAATTCGAGAAAACCACGGGCTACTGCACGGATCTGTTCTTCGCCCAGTCCATCGCGTGGATGGACGCCAAGCGCACGGCGCATCAGCCCTTCTTCGCCTACCTCTCGCTCAACGCCGCCCATAAACCGCTCGTGGTGCCGGAGGCGTATTACAAACACTATGTTGGTCAGCCCGGCGTCAGTCTGGCCGCCGCCAAGTTCTTCGGGATGATCGAAAACATCGACGCAAACTTCGGCGTGCTCCTCGCGAAACTCGAGGCCTGGGGCATCGCGGACAATACGCTGATCATCTTCTTCACCGGCGACAACGGGGGCACCGTCGGCACGGAAATCTTCAACGGCGGGCTGCGCGGCAGTAAGGGCTCGACCTACCAAGGCGGCACCCGCGCCACGGCTTTTTTCCGCTGGCCCGGCGGCAAGATCCCGGCGGACGTCGAGTGCGCGGCCTTGAGCGCGCACCTCGACCTCTTTCCCACACTCGCGGAAATCACCGGCGCGAAATTATCCGCCGACGTGCGGAGGCAGGTCGAGGGCCGCAGCCTGTGGCCGCTGCTGATCAATCCCCAAGCCGAGTGGCCGGACCGAACCCTCGTGCATCACGCCGGGCGTTGGCCGGAGGGAAAAGCCGCCGACTCGAAATATAAAAACGCCGCGATCCAGAACTCGCGTTTCACGTTGGTGAAAAACAGCGAGCTCTACGACCTCACGGCTGATCCCGGTGAAAAGACCAACGTCATCACCCGGCATCCCGACGTCGTCGCGAAACTGCGCGCGTCCTACGACCAATGGTGGAGCGAGGTGCAGCCGCTCCTGGTGAACGAACACGTCACCGACGCCCCGTCGATTAATCCATTCCACGAACTCTACTATAAACAGTTTGGCGGCGATCCCGGACCCGAGGCGCGTAAGCGTCGGGCCCCAAACAAGGCGGCCGGAGGCGAGGACGACGAGGATCCACCCACCCGGCGGGCCGCTCCGAAAAAGCCACCGGAGAGTGTCGCCAAACCTACGAACAAATAATCTCTTCTCCCTCATCACGCATGAAGTTCACGCAGCAATTGTTCACCCTCATCGCCCTGGCGGCGGCGTCTGCGGCCCCG
>JBEANZ010000329.1:0-7763 GCA_041165185.1 Verrucomicrobiota bacterium
GGCGCGGCGACGGGCGGGGCGCGCTCAAGGCGGTAGAGGCCGCCTTCGCCCTGGCGGCCGTTGACGGGGCCGCCGTAGTCGGCGAGGAGGATTTCGCCCTGCGCATCGGGCGCGACGTGCGTGAGCGCGAAGGGCGTATCGATCAGTTCGCGGGACCACTCGAGGCGCGAGGCGTCGTGTTTGGCGGCCCACACGCGGCCGGTGCCGAAATCGCCGAAGACGTAGGCGCCGACGAGCTCGGGGAAATTTTTCCCGCGGTAGACCATGCCGCCCGTGAGCGAGCGAAATTCGGCGTGCGAAAACTCGACGGTGGGAAACGTGACGGAGTGCGGGCCCACCTTCACGTTTTGCTGAAAGAGGTGGCCGCCCTCGTAGGCGGACCAGCCGTAGTTGGCGCCGCGTTGGATGAGGCGCGCGGATTCCCACTGGTCCTGGCCGTTTTCGCCGGCCCAGAGTTGGCCGCTGATTTTGTCGTAGGTGAGGCGCCAGGGATTGCGCAGGCCGTAGGCCCACGTCTCGGGGACGAAGCGCGGATCGTCGAGGAAGGGGTTGTCGCGCGGGACGGAGTAGCCCTGGCCCGGCGCGGGGTGATCGATGTCGAGGCGGAGGATTTTCGCGCGGAGCGTGCCGGGGTCCTGGCCGACGCGGTCCTTGTCGCTGTCGCTGGTGCCGTCGCCGCTGGAGACGAAGAGCGTGCCGTCGTTGGCGAAGGCGAGGTCGCCGCCGTTGTGGCCGTTGCTGGGCCACTCGATGACGACGAAGCGCGATGCGGGATCGGGGCGGCCGTCGCGGACGGTGTAGCGCACGATGCGCGTGGAGCGCGGCGGGGTGTCGCGCGGGCCGTTCATGCCGAAGTAAACGAAGCCGTTTTCGGCAAAGCGCGGGTGAAACGCGATCGCGTAGGCGAGGTCGTCGGGTTCGAGGAGGATCTCGGCGTCGGCGCCGTCGCCGGCGGAGCGCGTGCGGCAAATCCTCATGCGCCCGCCCCAGCCGCCCTCCTGATCGATGAACCACTGCCAGGCGCCGTCGGGCGCGGGCGCGAGCGCGACCATCGAGCGTGGCTCGAGCTTCGGCCAAACGCGCGTCGCGACGAATCCCGCCGGGCCGTCGGGCGAGCCGAGGAGGCGGGTGTTGCGCCACGCGACGGCGGCATCGGGCGGCGGCGGGCCGACGAAACGCAGCGGCACGTAGTCCTCCGTGCGATGGAAACTCGGCTGCGCGAGCGGGGCGACGCTGGAGAGTTCGCTGGCGGGCGCGGGGCCGTTGATGCGCGCGAGGTTCACGCGCCATGTCTCGCCGGGCGCGGGTCGGCCGCCGGAGGCGGCGAAGTCGGACCACGGGATGCGGCCCTCGACGCTCCAGCCGGCGTCGCGGTCGGCGGGGTCGTTGAGCGTGCCGCGGACGACGACCTTGGCGTCGACGTGAAACTCGCCGCGCCGCAGGATGTCGCGCTCGCGGCGACTCTCGGCGCTGGGAAAAAACGCGTCGACGACGGCGGCGAAGGGGTTGACCTCAAACTCGTAGTAACCGGCGTGGGTGTCGGAGGGTTTCAGGAAAATCTCGAACACGTCGTTTTCCCAGAGGCGACCGTCGTGTTCGCGCACGACGGCCGTGACATCGGCGTCGTCCATCTCCGCTAGAAAATAAATCCACTCGCGATCCCAGAGGAGGCGGACGCGGGTGTTTTCCTTGGGCCGCGGCGAACCCTCGCGCCAACCTTGGACGAAGGACGGGGCGAGCGCGGCGCGTTGCCAAACGGGATCGTCGGCGCGACCGTCGATGATCGGCGGGGTGTCGGCCCAACGGCATTCGAGGGGCGCGGGCGGGGTGGCGGCGAAGAGCGGGGAGAGGAGGCTGGCGAGCAAGACGTGGCGGAGGAGACGGCGCGACGTGCGGGGAATTCGCGGGGGCATGGAGCGAGGAGGGAAGTTTGCGGGAGCGGCGAAGCGGGGGTGGGGCGCGATGACGAAAGCCGACGGGGCATGGCCGGCAACCGCGAACGGGTCAGGACGGAAACGCGAGTGCGCGATCTTGTGCGGAAAACAAGTGCGGTTGGCTGCGCTTGTAGTTCCGGCTTCAGCCGGTGCCTTGAAGCGAATCGGCCAAGACACCGGCTGAAGCCGGAACTACGAACTCGGCGATGCGCGGCGAAGGAGGCTGGGTTTGTCCGGTGCGCCCGGTGACTCGTGAAGAGACGAAAAACAAAAACCCGCCGGAGTGCCCGGCGGGTCGCGAGTGAGGAGCGGATTTTCTCCGGGGGGCCGAGAGGCTCAGATCGCTTTCGGCAGCGCGTCCGTCAGCTCGACGGCGTGGGGGTGGTTGCGTTTGACGCGGTGGAGCTGGTGGCGGCGGGCCAACATGCGGTCGAGCTTGTCGATCAGGAGCGCGACGGCCTTGTGGCACTCGTCGGACTCGACCGTGGCGTTCAGGTCGGGGCCGTGCACGACGATGTGGCCCTTGGCCGTGAAGCGCGCGCCGACGGTTTGGGTGCGGTCGCATTCGAGTTCCACGCGGATGCGCACGATGCGTTCGTCGTGACGAAACAGTCGCTCGGCTTTTTCGCGGACGAAGGTCTTGAGCGACGGAGTCAGCTCGAGGTGAATGCCAGAGACGATGAGTTCGTGATGGTTTTGGCTGTTCATGTTTCTACTGTGGGTTGGGTTGAATCGGGAACGGGTTGAGCCGCCCCGGGAAAATCTTCGCCATGCCGAATAACTTTGCCGCCCATCCCGCCCGTGTTTCGCGATGCGAAACCGCTTCCTTGATTCCCGTCGTCGCTGCGACGGGCGAATCTTCCGGCGTGGGAAAATCGTTCATTCGACGCGGTGACGCTGGTGCCCGGTCGCAGGCTTTGCAAATCCTCCGTCGCGATTCCCGGGTGGAAAATTTTCGGAAAAAATTGAACCAGCCCCCGCGGCGCCGCGCGGGGCGGCTCGACGGAGGCGCGACGCGATGAGCGCCGAGCCGCTGCCGCCGCCCGCGGAAGATTTCATGGCCAACGGCCCGCGCGCGTGCGCGTGGCCGCGTCGGCTCAAACAGGGGCCCGTGCGCATGATTGCGCCGGAGGAGATGGCGGCGTGGGTGGTGCACGAGGACGAGCGGCTGCTCGTGATCGACAAGCCGGGGGATGTCGTCTGCCACCCGTCGAAGGCGGGGCCGTGGTCGAGCCTTGTCGGCGCGGTGCGGGAATTTGCGAAGCTCGACGCGGCGCACCTGGTGTTTCGCCTCGACCGCGAGACGAGCGGGCTCGTGGTGTTTGCGAAGGACGCAAAGATGGCGAGTCGCCTGCAAAAGGCCGTGCAGGAGCGGCGCGTGGCGAAGGCCTATCTCGCGGTGATGACCGGCGAACTCGCCGCGCCCGTGGTCGTCGATCAACCGTTGGGCGACGACACGGGGAGCGTGGTCTTCGTGAAATCCACGGTGCGCGCCGACGGGCAGACGGCGGTGACGGAGTTTGTTCCGCTCGCGTGCGGCGGCGGGTTCACGCTCGCGCGCGTCGTCACGCAGACCGGCCGCAAACACCAGATCCGCGCGCACGCGCAATGGCTCGGGCGCAGCCTCGTGGGCGACAAAATCTACGGGCCGGACGCGCGGCTGTTCCTGGACTTCATCGACACGGGCTGGACGGAGGCGCTGGCGGCGCGGTTGTTGTTGCCGCGCCAGGCGCTGCACTGCGCGGAAATCGATCTCACGCGGGCGGGCGTGGAGAAGATCTTCCACGCGAAACTGCCGGCCGATCTGCGGGAGTTTTGCGCGGCGCGCGGGCTCGCGGTGAGCGACGGATAGGGGCGGTCAGAGACTGGCGACGGCGGCCTCGACGGCGGCGCGCAGCGCAGCGAGGCGCTGCGCAAGCGGAAGCGCCGACGGCGACTCGACCGTGTAGCCGAGCGCGGCGTGGTGCGCGCGCAGGTAGATCGATTCGGGCCAGTTGGCGCGCAGCAACGGATCGCTCACGGGGCGGATGATGCCGCGCGCGGCGACGTCGCGGCCGTCGATGCGCGCGGCCTCCTCGATCGGGCACACGGCCGCGACGGCGGCGAGGATTGCCTCCGCCGGGGAGGGGCGGGCGGCGGGGTTGAGCTCGTAGAGGTAGAAGCCCTGCGCCTCCCAATCTTCGTGGAGGCACATCGCGAGATCGAAGCGCGGCTGGCGTTGGAGCCACGCGACGTGTGCGGCGATCTCCGGCGAGCGTCGGTCTTGGTAATCGCGGTTGAGGTCGAGGCCGGCGGCGTTTTCACGCGTGCGGCGGGCGAGGCCGGTGGGGTTGAGCAACGGGCAGAGGAACCACGTCGCGCGCGCATCAAACACGCCCGCCTCCAGCATCGCGAGCAACGCGAGGGGCGGAGCCGGTTCGTCGCCGTGGATGCCGGCCGAGAGATACACGCGCGGGCGCGGCCCCGCGGTGCGCTTGGTGAGCGCGAGCAACGGACAGCCGTCGATTGCGCCAAACTGCTCGACGCGAAATCCGGCGGAGCGGCCGGAGGACTCGAAGCGCGCGACCAATTCGGGCGGAGTCAACGGAGCGGAAACGGCGACGGCGGTCATGCGGGGGTGGGTGGGGCGCAACGAAGGCGCGCGCGGTGCGGCGCGTCGATGGCGATCGGGCGGGCGGGCCGACCGCGAACGCGCTTGACGCCTCCGTCGAAAGCCGCCCTCTTCCGGGCTCCGATTTTCGCCCTCATCGTCTATCGGTTAGGACAGGAGATTCTCATTCTTCAAAGCGGGGTTCGATTCCCCGTGGGGGCACCAAAATTTCAAACGCGAGCCGGCGGTTCGGTCGCGTTGAAAACCGAATCGGGTCGCGTCAGGTTGGCGGGCGTCGCCTACTTTTTCTCCTGCGGGAGAATGACGACTTTCGAGGCTCGGTCGCGGCCGAGATAGCTTTTCGCGAGCGCGCTGAGTTCGTCGGTCGTGATCGCGCGGAGATCGGCGAGGCGCGTGCGGCACCAGTCGAGCACCTCGGGCTTCTCCTGCGCGCGGGCCAGCACGCTCGACAACCAGTAGCCGTTGTCGCGCAAGGACTGCTCGGCGGACTTCAGAAACGGTTCGCGCGCGCGCTGGAGTTCGTCGGCGGTCACGCCGCCTTTTGCGAGGGTGTCGCCGATCTCGATCAGGATGTCGGCGACTTTCGGGGCGGTGGCCGGATCGATTTCGACGTGCGTGACCATGTAGCCGTAGGCGGGGAAGACGTCGCTTGCGACGCTGCCGGCCTGCGGGCTGTAGGCGGCGCCGAGGTCCTCACGGATTTTCAGGCGGAGGCGATCGTTGACGATGCTGCCGAGGAGGCTGAGGCGGCGGGAGCGTTGCACGTCGATGCCGTCCGTGGTGGGCCAGTAGGTGCGCACGAGGCCGCGGGGGATTTCGGTGTCGACGCGATACTCCTTCGCGAACGGTTGCGCGGGAAACGCGAGCTTGCGCAACGCCTCCGGGATCGCGACGCCCTCGCGGGCGGGGAGCCCGCCGAGTGTCTGCGCGACGGCCGCGATCGTCGCATCGACATCGAGGTCGCCGACGACGGCGAGCTCGATGGCACCGCGCGCGAGCTCGGGCGCGAGCCACGCGCGGACCTCATCGAGGTTGCGCGCGAGCATGACGTCCTTCGGCGGCATCCCGTGGCGCGGATCGCCGCTGGCGACGAGCGCCTCCACCTCGAGGGTGAGCGGGCCGTCGAGCGTGTGGGCAAAACTCAGGTAAGCCTCCTCCAGGCCCTTGCGCGCTTGGCGCAACGCCTCGGGACGGTAACCCGGATCGATGAGGCGCGCGGCGAGCAGTTGCAGCTCGAGCACGAGGTCCTCCTTCGTCGTGCCGCCGCTGAAACTGAACGCCTCCTGCGCGGGGCCAAAGGACACGCCGACGTTTTTGCCGGCGAGGATGCGGCGCAGATCGTCGGCGCTGTGCTTGCCGAGGCCGCCGGCGACGAACGTGGAGGCCGCGAGATTGGCGAGGCCGCGCAACGCGGGTGGCTGCGTGATCGCGCCGCGACCGACGCGCGCTTGGAGGCGGATGCGGTTGGCCTCGAAATCGGTTTTCTTGAGATTGAGGCGGACGCCGTTCGCGAACGTGACGAGCGTGAGATCGAGGTCCTCGACGCGCTCGCGTTTCACGACTTTGCCGGGCGCGCCGAAATCGGTGTAGGCCCACTTGAGCTCGGCCTCGGCGGCGGGCGGCGCGACTTTCACGGCGCGCGACGCCTCGTAGGCGGCGGTGATCACGGCCTTGGCATCGCCGGGGATTTTCACGTTGCCGGAGACGAGGAGCAGACGGCCCTTGCCGGAAAATCCGTCGCGCAACGCGGCGAGGCAGTCGGCGACGGAAATTTTTTCGAGCGCGGGTTTGGTGCGCGCGAGGTCGTCGGCCGGGGCGGTGAAGACGCGGCGGTGGACGAGGGTGTTGGCGAGGGCGGTGGCGAGGCCACCGTGGTGGCGGGTGGCGGCGCCCTTCGCGGCCTGCTCGAGGCCGTTGATCGCGTTGGCGACGGCCTCTTTCAGCTCGGCGGCGGTGAAGCCGTGTTCGAGCGCGCGGCGCAGTTCCTGTTCGCCGACGGCGAGCGCGGCCGACCACTGCTCGGGCTTGCAGTCGATGTCGACGCCCGCCTCGCGGTAGAGGTCGAAGCCCTCGTCGATGTTGGCGCCGGCGGAGGTGAAGGGGGCGTTTTCCTTTTTTGCGAGGACCGAGAACCGGCGGTTGAGCATCGAGAGCGCGAGGCGGCGCGGCAGCCGCTCCAGCCGGCGCGCGGCGGTGTCGGCTTCAAATCCCGCGGGCGTGATCGACGAGAGCGAGATCGTGGTGGAGGAGGCCTCGACCTCGGGATGGAAATGGACGCGCACGCCATCGAAGTCCTTGACGGAGCCGAGCGAGGGCTCGGCGCGGGCCGGGCCGCGGGCGACAAGCGAGGCAAACGTGGTCGTGATCGCTTTTTCGATGACGGCGGGATCGAAGTCGCCGACGGCGATGATGGCCATGCGCTCGGGGCGATACCAGGTGTCCCAGAAATCGGTGAAGCTCGCGCGGGAGGCCTTGGTGATCACGTCGGCGGTGCCGATGGGGAGACGCGACGGGAGGCGCGTGGTGCCGAGGGCGAATTCATATTGGGCGATCTGCGTGCGGAATTCGACGGAGTCGCTGTCGCGTTTTTCACTGAGGATGATGCCGCGTTCCTTTTCGATTTCCTCGGGCTTGAGGAGGAGGCCGCCGGCGTAGTCGCCGAGCACGCGGAAGCCCTCGGCGAGGTTGGCGTCGTCGACCTTGGGGAGTTCCAGAAGGTAGAGCGTGCGGTCGAAACCGGTGGAGGCATTCGTATCGGCGCCGAACCTCATGCCCATGCGTTGGAGGAGCTCGACGAGCGTGCCGGGCGGGTAGTGTTTGCTGCCGTTGAAAGCGAGGTGCTCGAGAAAGTGGGCGAGGCCGCGCTGGTCGTCGTTTTCGTGGAGCGAGCCGGCAAGCACGAGCAGGCGGATCGACGCGCGGCCCTTCGGCTCTTGGTTGGCGCGCACGGCGTAGCGGAGGCCGTTGGGGAGCGCGCCGAAACGGACGGCGGGATCGGGTTTCAGGTCGCTCGTCTCGTGGGGAAACGGCGTCGCGGCCGCGAGGGCGGCGGCCACGAATAGGAACAACGCAACGAGGCCGGGGCGCAGGGACTGCAACATGGTGCGGAGACGGTGTCCGAATCGAACCCTGGGAAAAAGCACAAAAGGCTCGCACCGGGCGCGGTCGGCGCGCGAGCGTGCAGGGTGCCTATGTGGCTTTGGATATATCGCCTATTT
>JBEANZ010000330.1:0-7117 GCA_041165185.1 Verrucomicrobiota bacterium
AGATGCATCGCGACAGCGGCCAATATCAGGTGAACAATTTCCCGTGGTTCGCGCCCCCGCCCTACGCCTACGCCGATCCGGCCACCTACCCGGCCAGCGTCTACGGCTACGACCCGGGCTACGCGGGCGACATCGACGGCAACTTCTCGCGCATCGCCGGCACCTCTTGGATGGGCGGCCTCTCGTTTGAAGTGAAGAAGAACGTCAACGTCTACGCCTCGATCAGCAAAATCTACAACCGCAACGGCGCGACCAACGCCGGCGGCTTCTCCGCGCTTGAGCTCCCCTACTGGTATGCCGGCGCCAAGTCCTTCCTCGGCAACGCGCCGTTCGTCTACCGCGGCACCACGATCAACTCCGTCGCCGACCTCACCGCCAAGCTCCACGAAATCGGCGCCGATGTGCTCATCAAGCCCGAGACCGGCCAAAACGTCGAAGTCGGCGTCAAGACCTCCCTCTGGGACAACAAGGTCGTCGGCACCGTCTCGCTGTTCCACATGTATCGCGTCAACCGCCGCGTGGACGACGGCACCGCGCAGGCCAACGAGCCCCTCAACGGCGTGAACAACTACGTCTACTTCGGCGCGCCCCCCGCGACCAACGTCGGCGGCGGCCCCATCGGCAATCTCGTCGGACGCCGCCTCCTCCGCTGGCGCACCGTCGGCCAGAAGGACGTCATCGAAGGCCTCGACTCCGACATCACCTGGACCCCGCGCCGCAACTTCCAGATGGTCATCAACGGCGCCTGGATGTGGACCGCCAAGACCGACAACGCCCCCACCGTCAACAAGCCCGGCTCCGTCGCCTACAACGCCGCCTCCGCGATCAGCAAGGTCGCGAGCGACATCTACTACGGCGCGCGCCTCGAAAACGTCCCCGAATTCCGCCTGAACACCTTCAGCCGCTATGAATTCACGGACGGCATCGCCCGCGGCCTCGCGGTGAAGTTCGGCACGCGCTACTCCTCGAAGATGGTGCTCTCCCGCACCGTCGACTGGAACCCGCTCACCAACGGCTTCCAATCCGGCAACTACCTGATCTTCGACGGCGCGCTGACCTACCCCTGGGAAGTCGGCGGCTACAAGATCGTGACGTCGCTCAACGCGCAGAATCTGGCGGACAAGACCTACTTCGAGGGTGGCACGGCCGCCTCCCCCGGACGCCAGTTCTTCCTCCACAACACCCTGAAATTCTAACCCGAGCCGCGCGCCAACGCGCGCGACTCACGTCAGGGCGGGGACGCAAGTCCCCGCCCTTTTTTTGCGTCCGAAATCGTGCGCGGAACGCGAGCCCCACCGGTCGCGCCCTGCTCCGACCGGCGTTTCACCCCGCTCCGGGTGGCACGGGCGCCCCGCCCGTGGGTTCGAAACGAAGCCCCGTCGCCACCACCCGCGGAAATGAATTTGAAACGCGGAGGACGCGGAGAGCGCAGCGGAGGAACCCCACTCGTTTCCCGCCGGGACCCTTCATCTGGCGGGTGAGCGTATCGAACCCCCAATCGTCCAAACCTCCACTCCGCGCCCTCCGCGTCCTCCGCGTTTCAACCGTTTCCTTGGATCAGGCCGTGCCCTCGTCGCGTCCGACAATGTCGCCTCCGCCCCGTAGGGCCGGCGCTCGTCGCCGTGCCGTCGCGCTCCGCCTGTGGCGGCCACGACGCCACCGCCGCAAGCATCACCGCACGCACCACCCCAAGACCTAAGATCACCCAAAAACATCCGCCCCGCCCGGATCGGTTTTCCTCCGAAAAATTTTCCTACCTAAAATTCCGAACCGTTAGGCGGGAAAATCTTGTTGGTAGGAAGATTTCCCAATCCCCCTTTTCTCTCCCGCCTCAGTCGAACTCTTACTAAGATTCCGCCACGGAAAACTCTCCGTTCCCGAGCCGCCACTCTCAGGGTCGCTCCGTGTCCGAGTCCGAAAAATCTTCCTACCAACAGAATTTTCCTACCTCAAATTCCGAACCGTTAGATAGGAAGATTTTATTGGTAGGAAGATTTCCCAATCCCCTTTTCTCGCCGGGCTCCTCCGACGTTTCCTCCGCCCATCAGCCTCGGCCACTCCCTCCCACTCCTTTGCTCCACCGCGCCGATCGAAACTCTCGCCCATCCCCAAATTCACCCGGTCTTTTTTTGCGTCCTTTTGTGCTTTTTGTGGCCAATCCCTCCGCCGCTTGGGATTCGTTCCTGACCGCTCCCGCCGTCCCCTGCCGCTCTTCGCCCTTCTTCGCCGTTCTCCTGACCGCGTGCTCCCCGCCCTCCGCCTCAACCTCCGCGCCTTCGCCGGCCTCGCCGCCGACACCACGCTGCTCTGGCCGCGCTGGCTCTTCCTGCGCGCGGTCGGCGTCGTGTTCATTTTTGTTTTCGCGGGCCTCCTCCGCGAAGCCCCCGCGCTCGTCGGCCCCGGCGGCCTCGCGCCGCTCGGCGATTTTTTCGCGCAGCTCGCGCGCACCGTCCCGAATCCCCTCGTCGCCTTCTTCCATGCGCCGGGCCTCTTCTGGCCCGGTCACGGCGCTGCCGCGATCACGGTCGTAGTCCTCCTCGGCCTGCTCGCCGCGGTCGCGCTCACCCTGAACTTCTGGCCGCGCCTCGCGCTCGTCGCGTGCTGGCTCGCGCTCCTCTCGTTTGTGACGTCGTGGCAGATTTTCTCCGCCACGCAGGTCGATCAACTCGCGCTCGAAACCGCGCTGCTCGCGATCCCGTTTGCGCCCGCCGGCTTCCGCCCCGGCCTCGGCGCGCCCTCGCCGCCGCGCCCGCTCGCGATCCTCGCGCTGCGCTGGCTGCTCTTCCGTGTGATGTTCGAGTCGGGCCTCATCAAGCTCCTCGCCGGTGATCCCCGCTGGGGCAACCTCACGGCGCTCGACGTCCTCTACGAAACCGCGCCGTTCCCCACGATCCTCGGCTACCTCGATCACCAGTTGCCGCACGCGTGGCACGTCGGCGAAATCGCCCTCACCTTCGCCGCCGAACTCGTCGCGCCCTTCCTCGCCGTCCTCGGCGGCCGCCGCGCCCGCTGGATCGCGTTCGCGGTCTGGACCGTTTTCCAAGCCGGCATCCAGCTCACCAACAATTTCGGCTGGCTCAACACCGCCGCCCTCGCCCTCGGCCTCCTCCTCCTCGACGACCCCATGCTCGCCGCCGCCGCGCGCACGCTGCGCCGCCTCGGCCTCGGATCAGCGGCACTCCGGCCGCCACCCCCAATCTCCCCGCCACTCCCGCCACCTCCGCGGCCGACGTTCTCCGCGTGGCGCCACCACGTCCTGCGCCTTCTCTTCCCCGCCGCCGTCGTCGCGCACAGCGCGCTCACGCTCTACTTCCTCGCGCGCGTCTGCGCCGACGCCACCGGCGCCGATCCCGCGCGCCCGCTCCCCGCCGTAGCGCGCTTTGCCAACGCCTTCCACAGCGCCAACGCCTACACGCTCTACGGCGCGCTCCTCCCGCACCGCCTCACCATCGAGTTCGAGGGCTCCAACGACGCCGGCACCACGTGGCGCGCCTACGCCTTCCGCTACCAGCCGCAACGCGAGGACCAGCTCAGCCCGTTTCTCGCGCCCTACTACCCGCGCTTCGAGGCCACGCTCCAGGCCCTCGCGCACGACCCCGAGCCGTCCCCGCTCTACCGCGTCGTCGCCGCGCATCTGCTCGTGCGCACGCCCGCCGTCCTCGCGCTCTTCCGCGCCGATCCGTTTGCCGGCGACCGTCCGCCGCAACTCATCCGCACGCGTGCCGCGCGCTTCACGTTCACCGATCTCGCCACGCGCCGCGCCACCGGCCGCTACTGGAAAAAATTTCCCGCCACCGATCATGTTCCCCTCGCCTACCTCGACGAACGCGGCGCCGTCGCCGAAGCCGCCTCGCCGCTCGACGCCCTCCGCGCCCGCGCGCTGCACGGCCACCGCGACTCGCAACACGACCTCGGCGTTGCGTTCGCCTACGGCGAGGGCGTCGCGAAGAACTCCACCGAGGCCGCGCGCTGGTTCCGCCTCGCCGCCGACCAGGGCCACGCGGGCGCGCAATTCTACCTCGGCCTCAGCCACGCAAAAGGCGACGGGGTGCCGCAGGACTTCTCCGCCGCCGCGCAACTCTACCTCCTCGCCGCGCGCCAAGGCCACGTGCCCGCACAGGTCAACCTCGGCTTCCTCCACGCGCGCGCCGAGGGCGTCCCGCGCAACGACGCCGAGGCCCTCGCGTGGTTCACGCTCGCCGCGCGCAGCGAACGCCCCGAGGCCGTCCGCGTCCGCGACGCCTTCGCCGCCCGCGCCGACGCCGCGACGTTGCTCGCCGCCCACCGCCGCACCGAAACCCTCGCCACGGAAATCACGCCGGCCTCTCCTCTCCGCTAAGCCCGCCGCGGGTCGAAACGAAGCAACGAATGGACACCAATAGCCACGAATCGACACGGGGTCGTGCCGAAAATTCCGGGTGCTTTGCTGTTTTCGGGGGATGGAGATTCGTGCGCTCGACAGCCCCGAAGGGGCGAAAGTCGATAGCCCAGGGCAGCGCCCTGGGTTTTGGGTCGGAAAAGAAATTGAGCCCTGAAGGGGCGGCACCCAAGCGGGGAGTGTCGCCCTTTCAGGGCTTCAATCTTTTCGGATCCATTTCCCAGGGCGTTGCCCTGGGCTATCTTCTCGCCGCCCCGTTGGGGCTCCGATCCGCAAGGCTCTTACCGGCACGATTAACCGTCGCTGGTTTCTTATTCGTGTGAGTTCGTGTCCATTCGTGGTTCCAACGTATTTTTCAGGCTAAGAAAACTCCCTCCGCTCCCCGCCGCACCGCCCCCGTGCTCCCCACCCTCCGCCACCACCTCCGCTCCTTCGCCGGCCTCTCCGCCGACGCCACGCACCTCTGGCCGCGTTGGGTCCTGCTGCGCGCGGTCGGCGTCGTTTTTCTCTTCGTGTTCGCCGGCATCCTCGCCGAGGGCCGCGCCTTTCTCGGGCCGCAGGGCATCGTGCCGCTCGCGGAATTTTTTCCGCAGCTCCGCGCGATGTTTCCCGGCGCGCTCGATGCGTTCGTCGCCGCGCCGAGTTTGTTTTGGCTCGGCGAGAGCCCCGCGTTCATCGCGTTCCTCGCGTGGGCCGGCCTCGCCGCCGCGCTCGCGCTCGCGCTCAACCTCGCGCCGCGCCTCGCGCTCGGCGCGTGCTGGCTGCTCTTCCTCTCGTTCGTCGCGACGTGGCGGATTTTTTCCCCCGCCCAACTCGACCAGCTCATGCTCGAGGTCGCGTTGCTCTGCCTGCCATTCGCGCCCGCCGGCTGGCGACCCGGCCTCGGCGCGCGGTCGCCGCCGCGCGCGCTCACGCTCTTCATGGTGCGCTGGCTGTTGTTCCGCGTGATGTTCGAGTCGGGCCTCGTCAAACTCGCCGCCGGCGATCCGCACTGGCGCGATTTCACCGCGATGGAGGTCATGTATGAGACAAGCCCGTTCCCCACGATCCTCGCCTACTGGGATCACCACCTGCCACACGCGTGGCACCTCGTGGAAATCGCCCTCACCTTCGCCGCCGAGCTCGCCGCGCCGCTCCTCGCGATCTTCGCCGGCCGACGCGGCCGCTGGTTCGCGTTCGCCGTGTGGAGCGTCTTCCAACTCGGCATCCAGCTCACCGGCAACTTCGGCTGGCTCAACCTCGCCTCGCTCGCCCTCGGCCTCGTCCTCCTCGACGACCAGATGCTCGCCGCCGCCGCCGCGCGCCTGCGGCTCGCGAAACTTTTCCCCGCGGTCCGGTCCGTCCCATCACTCCCATCTGCCGTCGCCGCCCCGGCCACGTCGCTCGCGCTGCGCCTCGCGCTCTGGACCCACTTCGCGCTCTCACTCGTGCTGCTCGCAAAATCCGCCGGCCTGCGCATCCCCGCCGCGCTCGCCGCGCCCGTGAAACTCGTCTCCGAATTTCGCTCCGTTAACGAATACTCCCTCTACGCCACCTTCGATCCCGTGCGCTATCAGGTCGAGTTCGAGGGCTCCAACGACGCCGGCCGCACGTGGCGCGCCTACGCGTTTCGCCACCTCCCGCAACGCCCCGACCAGCTTGCCGGTTTCATCGCGCCGTGGTTCGCGCGCTTCGAGGCCACGCTTCAAATCGCCGCGTGGAACGGCAAGAAATCCCCCGTCCACGGCGTCGTCGCCGCGCACCTCCTCGCGCGCCGCCCCGACGTGATGGCGCTCTTCCGCGCCGATCCGTTTCCCGACCGCCCGCCCACGATCATCCGGCTGCGCGGCTACCGCCTCGCCTTCACCGATCGGGAAACACACCGCGCCACCGGCGACTACTGGCACAAGGAATTCGTCGGCGACTACCTCCCCGCCCTCTGGAAAAACGAGCGCGGCGAGATCGCCGAGTTCACGTTCGCGCCCGTCGACGCCGCGCTGCGCGCCGGCGACGTCCCCGCCGCGCTCGCGTTGCTCGAGTCCCAATTCGCCCTCGGCCACCTCGACGCCGGCCTGCGCCTCGCCGACATGTTCGCGCGCGGCCAAGGCGTGCGCCCCGACCCCGCGCGCGCCTTCGCGCTCTTCACCGACCTCGCCGCGCGCGGCGAAATCTCCGCCACCCACAACCTCGCGACCTGCCACGAATACGGCGTGGGCACCCCCGTCGATCTCGCGCGTGCCGTCGCGCTCTACGAGTCCGCCGCCGCGCGCGGCTACGCGCTCTCGCTCTACGCGCTCGGCGGCCTGCACGCGCAGGAGAAAATTTCCCCGCGCAACGACGCCGCCGGCCTCGTCCTCCTCCTGCGCGCCACCGCCCGCGCCACCGGCGAGGATCCCGTTTCCCGTTTCATCCGCGACGATCGCGCCGGCCACCAACAACGCCTCCTCGCCCGCCTCCCCCCCGCCGCCCTCACCACCGCCCGCGCCGAAGCCGCCCGCCGCCGCTGAGAAGACAGAGCAGTTCAACCGCGGATGGACACGGATAGACACGGATGCCCAGGCCATTTCTGCGCGCACGCACAGCCGGTCCGCTTCCCGTAGAAACATGCGAGTGCCCATGCACCCTCCGTCATCTTCTTCGTTCTGAATCCGTGTTCATCCGTGTCCATCCGTGGTTGATTCTCCTTCCGACCGCCTGAGAAAACGCTTTCCCCCGCGCCGCATCGCCGAATCCTCTCCCGCACCTCGTGGCCCTGCCCGC
>JBEANZ010000331.1:0-8879 GCA_041165185.1 Verrucomicrobiota bacterium
CGTCCACCCGCACCCGCTCGAGTTCGGTGTCACGGCGTCGCTCCATCCGGCCGGCCACATCCTCGGCTCCGCGATGGTCCGCCTCGAATCCGCCGAGCACGGCGCGCTGCTCTACACGGGCGATTTCAAGCTGCGCCCGAGCCTCGCCGCCGAGCCGTGTGCCCCGCCGCGCGCCGACACGCTCGTGATGGAAACGACGTTCGGCCTGCCGCGCTACGCCTTCCCGCCCGACGCCGACGTGATCGCGCAGATGATCGCGTTTTGCCACGGCGCGATCGCGGACGGCGCGACGCCCGTGCTGCTTTGCTACAGCCTCGGCAAGAGCCAGGAAGTCCTCCGCGCCCTCGCCCCCGCCGGCCTCCCGATCATGCTCCATGCCGACACGCTCCGGCTCACGCGACTCTACGAACGGCTCGGCGTGGGGTTTCCGCCGTTCCGCGAATTCGACGCCCGCGAGGCGGCCGGCCACATCGTGCTCTGCCCGCCGCACGCGAGCGGCCTGCTCGACCGCATCCCCGGCGCGCGCACGGCGGTCGTCACCGGCTGGGCGCTCGACGCTGGCGCCGTCTACCGGCACCAGTGCGACGCCGCGTTTCCGCTCTCGGACCACGCGGATTTCCCCGACCTGCTCCGCCTCGTCGACCTCGTGCAACCCAAGCGCGTTTACACGCTGCACGGGTTCGCGCGTGAATTCGCCGCCACGCTCCGCGCGCGCGGCGTCGAGGCCTACGCGCTCGGGCTGCCCAACCAGTTGGAAATGGCGCTGGCTTGATGGGCCGCGCGGCCGCGCAACACGTTTCGCGCGCGACCGGGCCCCGGAAAACGCGAGCGCTTCCGCCGCGCCCACTTTCTTCTTGATAACCGCACCTGACTCCCGCACCCATCACGCCCCTCCACCGCGACTCGCGCGGCAACGGAGGAGAAATGACATCGGGGCGTAGCTTAGCCTGGTAGAGCGCTACGTTCGGGACGTAGAGGTCGTGAGTTCGAATCTCACCGCCCCGACCATTTCAAAGTCGCCCGCCGTCGGCGTAGGCGTGGGCCCGGTCGGCCCCTGAGGGTTCGCGGCTTTTCTGTGCGGAAAGATTCGCCAGCGCCCGCGAAATTATCCTCGCTCCTCCGCGTCGCGCGTCCGCCCCGGTCGCACGGCAGCGTTCCCCACCCGTTCAACCTCGTTCGCCTTCACCTCACCACCACTCCCGCCATGTCCACGACCCAACCGCTCCGCCCCGCTCCGTCCGCCCCCGCCACCGCCGCCGATCTTTCGCGGCGCGATTTCGTCCGCGTTTCCACCACCGTCGCCGGCACCGCCGCGCTCGCGCAGCTCGCGATTCCGCGCGCGCTCGGCGCCTATGCGGCCTCCGACAAAATCCGCGTCGGCGTCGTCGGCTGCGGCGGCCGCGGCACCGGCGCCGCGCGGAACTGCGTCGAGTCCGCCCCCGGCGTCGAAATCGTCGCCCTCGCGGATTTGTTTCCGGCGCAAGTCGCGGCCGCGAAGACCAAGCTCAAGGTGCCGAACGCCGCCACGTTTTCCGGCTTCGGCGCGTTTCAACAACTCCTCGCGACGGACATTGACCTCGTGATCCTCGCGACGCCGCCGGGCTTCCGGCCCGCGCATTTCGCGGCCGCGATCGCGGCGGGGAAAAACGTGTTCATGGAAAAACCCGTCGCCGTCGATCCCGCCGGCGTGCGCTCCGTGATCGCGACCGCGAAGCTCGCGAAGGAAAAACGCCTCGCCGTCGGCGCCGGCACGCAGCGCCGCCACCAGCCCAGCTACATCGAGTTGATGAAACGCATCCACGACGGCGCCATCGGCGAACTCGTCGGCGGCGCGTGTTACTGGAACGGCGAGAGCATCTGGTTCCGCGAGAAAAACGATCCGAAGACCCCGTGGCTTGCCGACGTCAGCGAGTTCGAGTGGCAGTGCTGGAACTGGTATCACTGGGATTTCCTCAGCGGCGATCAGATCGTCGAGCAGCACATCCACAACCTCGACGTGATGAACTGGGCCTACGGCGGCCCGCCGGTGAAATTCTACGGCATGGGCGGCCGCCAAAATCGCGGCAACATCCCCGGCAACATCTGGGATCACTTCGCCGTTGAGATGGAATACGCCAACGGCGCGCGCGTCACCAGCATGTGCCGCCATGCGCCGAAGACGAGCGGCCGCGTCGCCGAGCACGTCGTCGGCACGAAGGGCACCTCCGCCTGCAACAAAGGCACGATCAGCGGCGCCAACGCGTTCGACTACGCAGGCGCGAACCCGGATCCCTTCGTGCAGGAGCACACCGATCTCATCGCGAGCATCCGCGCGAACGATCCCTACAACGAAGGCGAACGCGTCGCGCTCAGCACGCTCACCGCAATCGGCGGCCGCATGGCGGCCTACACGGGCCGGGAGATTTCGTGGAAGTGGCTGATGGAAGGGTCGAAGCTGGACATCTTCCCGGCCAACCCTGCGCCCGGCGCCGGGATTTTCCCGAAGGTGCCAGTGCCAGGCGTCACGGAGCTCGTGTAGCGCGAGTGCGGTGCGAGCGCGGCGCGCCGAGTCGTGGACGAGTCGTCCCGCCTCGTGCGCCTTGCCCGCGGCGTCCACCGCGCCCGCCACCGCGGGAGCGGCTGAAAGCGATCTCATCCGCTCGCCTCCCACGAGCGGCCGCCTCCGCCGATCCCACTTTCCGGTCCGCGATCCCGCGGTCTGGAAATTCCGAGATTTCGGATGCCCGATGGCCGATGCCCGATTTCAAGATTTCCAATTTCGGTCGCCCATGATCGGCGCGGTAAGACCCACGCGAGCTGCTCCCGCCGACGACCGCCTCGCCCCCCGCGCCATTTGACATCCCGGCGTTTCTCCCGACGAATTTCGCCCGATGCCCAAACGCGCCGTCCTTCTGCTCAATCTCGGTTCGCCCGACTCTACCGCCGTCCCCGACGTGAAGCGCTACCTGCGCGAATTCCTCGGCGACGAGCGCGTGATCGACAAGCCCGACAGCGCTTTC
Source organism: Verrucomicrobiota bacterium (assembly GCA_041165185.1). Taxonomy (GTDB): domain Bacteria; phylum Verrucomicrobiota; class Verrucomicrobiia; order Opitutales; family Opitutaceae; genus JBEANZ01. The sequence continues at coordinate 3,000 of JBEANZ010000331.1, forward strand.
CTCCGTTCCCTCCTCGTCAACGGCATCATCATCCCCTCGCGCGCGAAAAATTCCGCGCACGCCTACTCCACCATCTGGACCACCGAGGGCTCGCCGCTGATCACGATGAGCAAGCTCGCGCAGGCCGGCTTGAAAAAACGCCTCGCCGCCTCGTCCGCCGCCGCCGTCGCCGCCGCGCCCGTCGAGCTCGCGATGAATTACGGCAACCCCTCCATCCCCGACGCGCTCGGCCGCCTCGCCGCCGCCGGCGTCGAGGAGCTGCTCCTGTTTCCGCAGTATCCCCACTACGCGATGTCGAGTTGGGAGACCGTCGTCGCCAAGGTTTACCGCGAGGCCGCGCGCCTTGCGCCGCAGCTCCGCATCGCCTGCGTGCAGCCGTTCTACGGCGACGCCGATTACATCGACGCCCTCGTCGCCAGCGCGCGGCCCTTCCTCGCCCAACCCCACGATCACCTCCTCTTCAGCTACCACTCGATCCCGCAGCGCCATCTCACCAAGGCCGACTCCTCCAAGGCCCACTGCCTCGTCGTGCCCGACTGCTGCGAAACGTGCTCGCCCGCGCACGCCACGTGTTACAAGGCGCAGGTCACGCGCACCACGCGCCTCTTCGCCGCGCGCGCCCAACTCGATCCCGCGCGCTGGTCGATCGCGTTTCAATCGCGGCTGCGCGGCGAGCCGTGGCTCACGCCCTACACCGACTTCGAATACAAGCGCCTCGCCGCCGACGGCCGCAAACGCCTCCTCGTGATGACGCCCGCGTTTGTCACCGACTGCCTCGAGACGCTCGAGGAAATCCGCGTGCGCGGCGCCGAGGATTTCGCGGCGGCCGGCGGCGCGTCGTTCACGCACATCCCCTGCCTCAACGACCACCCCGCCTACCTCGACTTCCTCGCCACGCGCGTTGAGCGCTGGCTCGTTGCCGCCCGCGAGTGAACGAAACCGTCCCAGCGCCCGCCGCCGATTCCGACGCGTGCGCCGTGCTTGTGCTCGACGCAGCCGGCCGCGTGACGGCCGCCAATTCCTCCGCCGCCTCCCTCTGGAATTTCCCGCCCGCCGATCTCGTCGGCGCGCCGTTCGCCGCGCTCTTCGCCTTCGACATCGTCTCCGCCGACCCGGAATTTCTCGACGCGCAATGGGAGGGCCTGCTCCTCACCGCGCTGGAAAAACCTTCGCGCCTCACCGCGCAGCCGCGCGACGCCGCCCCGCGCGAGGTGCGCGTGCGCCTCGAGCCCTTCGCCGGCGGCGCGCCCGGCTACCTCGCCACGGTCGAGCCGTCGCGCCCCGCCGCCGCTCAACCCTCCGCTGCGCCCGATGATCGCGCGGCGGCGCTCCAACTCCTCGCCGACCACGGCGGCGCCGCCTTCTTCGATCTCCAGCTCGCGGCCGGCGCCGTGCTGCTCTCGCCCGCGTGGAAAAAACTCCTCGGCTACGCCGACGCCGAGTTGCCGAGCACGCTCGACGCGTGGCGCTCGCTCCTTCACCCCGACGACACCGCCGCCTCGCCCGATCACGCGGGGAAAAAAACCGCCCCCGGCGCGCGCGCCTTCAACGTCGAGTTTCGCATGCGGCACCGGCGCGGCCACTGGGTGTGGGTGCAGTCGCTCGGCGTCCAATTCGTCGGCGCGGCCGGTGAACTTCAGCGCGTCGTCGGCCTCCACCTCGACATCAGCGAACGCAAACTCGTCGAGGAGGAATCCGCCGCCAATGACGCCCGCCTCCAGGATCTCGCCGGCGCCGGGCCGCTCGCGGCCTTCGAGCTGGATTTCGCCGGGAAGATTTTCTGGTTCTCGCCCGCCTTCGAGAAACTCCTCGGCCACGACGAGGGCGCGCTCCCGCCTACTGCCGCCGCCTTTGCCGCGGCGCTGCCGCCCGATGAGGCGTCCGTCGGCGTCGAAGCCTGGCTGCTCGCGCGCGCGCCGGGGCGGAGCGCGTTCGTCGAGGCCGTCTCCCTCCACGATCGCGCGGGCCGCGCGGTGCGCGTGCTCCTCGGCGCCGTCCGCACGCTCACGCGCAAACGCGACCTCGCGCGCGTCGTCGGCTTCGCGTGCCCGCTCCCCGCCGATCTCGCCGCCGCGACCGGCGACGGCGACTCTGCGCTCCCGCCCGCGCTCGCGCGTGAAACCTTCGATCTCCTCGCCGAGGCCGTGCTCGTCGCCGACGCCCGCGGCAAAATTCTTTTCGCCAACGCCCCCGCCGCGCGCCTCCTGCGCACCGCGCCCGACGCGCTCCTCGGCCAGGCCGTCGGCGATGTTTTCCGCCTCGTCCACCGCGCCACCGGCCGCCCCGCCGACGATCCGATCGATAGCGCGCTCACCGCCGATCAACCGCTCCCACTTTTCGCCGACACCGCGCTCGCCCCCGCCGAGGACGGCGCCTCTCCCACGCCGATTATCTGGACCGCGCGCGCCTCGTTCGGCTCCGACGCAAAACCCCGCGGCGTCGCTATCGTCTTCCGTGATCCGGGGGAGTTGACGCTCACGCCCGACGAGCTCGTGCGCGCGAATCGCTTCGAGTCCCTCGCGCTCAAGGCCGGCGGCATCGCCCACGATTTCAACAACCTCCTCTCCACCATCCTCGCCGCCGTCACCCTCGCCACCGATCGCGGCGACGCCTCCGCGCTGCCCGACGCCGCGAAATCCTGCGACACCGCGAAGAGCCTCACGAAGCAGCTCCTCACGTTTGCCAAGGGCGGCACCGGCACGCGCACCGTCTGCGTCGCGCGTGAGATTCTCGTCGACTCCATCCGCATCGCCACCGCCGCCTCGTCGGTGGCTCCCGAACTCACCGTCCCCGACGGCGTCGATCCCGTCGAGGTGGACCGCCCGCAGATTTTGCAGGTGTTTCAAAACCTGATCGTCAACGCCCTCCAGGCCATGCCGCCGCCGCCGCACGCGCCGCGCCTCCAGCTCCGCGCGCGCAACGTCGCCCTCGCCGACGACCAGCTCCCCGGCCTCGCCGCCGGCGACTACGTCGAGTTCGAGGTGCGCGACAACGGCAGCGGCATCCCGCCCGAGCACGTCGAGAAAATCTTCGATCCGTTTTTCACCACCAAGAAGCACGGCACCGGCCTCGGCCTCGCGACCGTCCACTCCGTCGTCCGCCGCCACGGCGGCCAGATCGGTCTCGACACGGAGGTGGGCGTCGGGACCGCGTTCACCGTTTACCTCCCGAAGGCCGGCCGCGCCGTGGAGGCGCAAGCCCGCCGCGCGCCCTCGCTCAACTACCACGCGCGCACCAATCGCGTGCTGCTCATGGACGACGACGTCATCCTCGCCGGCCTCACGGCCAAGATGCTCGTCGAGCTCGGCTACACCGTGGATCTCACCGCGCGCGGCGAGGACGCGTTCGCCAAATACTCCGGCTACTTCAAAAATAAAATCCGTCACTACGATGTCGTCATCCTCGATCTCACCGTCGTCGGCGGCATGGGCGGCGAGGAGTGTTTCAAGAAACTCAAAGCCCTCGATCCCGAGGTGCGCGCCATCGTCTCCACGGGCTACGACAACGACGAGATGAACCAGGCCTACTTCGACATGGGTTTCCTGGGCTACCTCACGAAACCCTACCGCACCGAGCAGCTCGGCAAGGTGCTGAAGACGGTCCTCGGATAGCCGCGCCATGTTCACGAAGCCGACGCCGCCGTGGATCTTGGTTGGAGGTGCGGCACTCGCTGGCGGCGCGGGTTGCGTCAACGCCGTCGGTTTTCTCGGCCTGCACCATCAGGCGGTCACCCACATGTCCGGCACGGTCACCAACTTCGGGATGGAAATCGCCCGCGGCGATCGGGCGCTCGCTTGGCATGCGTTTCAAGTGCTGCTGAGTTTCTTCGCCGGCTGCGTCCTGAGTGGCCTGATCATCCGGCACAGCGCGCTCAAGCCCGGACGCCGCTACGGGGTCGCGCTCCTCTGTGAGTCCGGCCTGCTGTTTGGGGCGACGCATCTTTTTCGGCATCGCTCCGGGTCGGCCGACTTCCTCGCTGCCATGGCCTGCGGCCTTCAAAACGCCATGGCGACCAGCTTCAGCGGCGCCGTGATCCGCACCACGCACGTCACCGGCATCATCACCGATCTGGGCATCGCGGTCGGGCTGCTCGCGCGTCGCGAGGCGGTCGATTGGCGGCGGGTGAAACTCTACCTGATCCTCCTGCTGGGCTTTTTCTTCGGCGGCCTGGCCGGCACGCTCGGCTTTCTGCGGTGGAGTTACGACGTGTTACTCGTGCCCGCGACACTGACGGCGTTGGTCGGCGCCGGGCACACCGCGCTGCGTCATTTCCGTTCCCCGCCGGGCGCCCCGGGCGCATCCTAGCGCCCATCCCCGGTTGCGCCCGCGACGCGGCGTCAACTGCCGCGCGGCCCCCACGTGGTTTCGACGTCCATCGTGTCGGGCAGCGCGGGTTTTGAGAAACCGGCCATGCCGTCCGCGATCTTCAGGATCGCCTGGCCGCTGCGGTGGAGCGTGAGCGCCACCTCGCGGCCTTGGGCGTTGAGCGGGGCGGCGAGCAGGGTCTTGGCGAGGCAGAGCACGGCGTTGGCCGGCGGGATCATTTCGTGGCTGGCGTTGGCGAGGTAGGCGCGCTTCGCGTCGTCGGCCGCCGCGGCCGCCGCGGCGTTGGCGAGCAGGGTCAACTCGGTCCGGTCGCGGCGCTCAAGTTTCCCGCGGAGCTGCGCGTTGGCGGCTTCGAGCTGGGCGATGTGCGCGACGTGCGCGCGCACCTGCCGTTCCAGCGCGGCGCGCCGCGCGCTGCCGCGCCGCAGGAGGCGCCACGGCGCGGTCAGCGCGGCGACGATCGGCGCGAGCGGGCTCGGGCGCGTCGCGCCGGTGCGCTGCGGCACGGGCGGGGTGAACGGGGCGTAATAATTTCCGGCGGCGGACAACGGGAGGGAGGGGAGGGAGGTCATACCCCCAATGCGGGATTTTTTCCGCAAACAGGCCAAACCGTCGGAAAAAATTCGCGTTGTCGGCATTTCCCCTCGGCGCGCGGCCGCTCCGGCTTTTTTTGTTCTTCGCTGTTTCCAGTGGGACGATGGGAGCCTGCTCAGAAGCCCCGAAGGGGCGAGAGTCGATAGCCCAGGGCAACGCCCCGCTGCCATTGAATTATCTAGGTATTTGCCTGACTCAACCTGCTCTGAATTAGCCGTCTTCGCGCGTGAAAAAACGATGTTTTCGACGGAAATCCGGCTCAACGTCTCGGGTTTCGGAGCTGGTTCAGTCAGGTAAATACCTAGAACGCCGAATGCGTGACCTTTACAACCATCTCGATCTGAAGGATGGCAAAAATAGGGCTGGCAAAAAAAGAAAGGCACCGAGCACACCCTCCCAACACGCGTCCCCGAATCACCACAGCGCGGCCGCCTCCCCCTCTTTTATTGCCCGCCCTCTTTTTTGCCCTCTTCCGACCCGGCACGCCGACCTGACTGCCATCCAGTGGATCAACATCAACGCCGAATCTAGGTATTCGCCTGACTCAACCTGCTCTGAATTCGGCGTCTTCGCGCGTGAAAAAAACGATGTTTCTGACGAAAATCCCGCTCAACGTCTCGGGTTTCGGAGCTGGTTGAGTCAGGTAAATACCTAGATTGAATTAAGGATTCCGGGGCGCGCCGGTTCTGCCGGCTGGGACGGATTGCACACCGGAGGTGTCCCAGAAAGTAGCCGGGGGTTGAGCCGTTGCGGCGACACCCCCGGTCAGCTTGTTTTTGATCGAGCATCCTGAAGGGATGCCAGAAGGGTCCGCCTACCTACGTTTCTGGCACCCGCTCCGGGGTGCATCGGAGGACGGACGACTACCGGGGGTTTCGTGCCTCAACCCCCGGCTACTGTCTGGCACGCCTCCGGCGTGCAAGGCACTGCGGTGGCGGTAATTTTCCGTTAATTCAATGG
>JBEANZ010000332.1:0-3762 GCA_041165185.1 Verrucomicrobiota bacterium
CGGATGTCGCTCGCGCGCTCGCGGAAATACTCGTCGTCCATCTTCGCAAACGCCGCGACGTAGCGATCCGCGACCTCGTTGAAACACGCCTCGATGTTGCGCCCGCTCGCTTCGAACTCGCGCACCGTCTCGCCGAGCAACGCCGGGTCCTCGAGCACCATCAGATGCGAATCGAAGATCGCCGCTTCCGCCGCACCGATGCTCGCCTCGACCTGTTGGCGATTTTTCGAAATCTGCTCCCGCGCCGCGAGGACGCCCCGCTCAAACCGCCGCACCTCGTCGATGCGTTTCTCCGGCTCCACCTGATAGCTCGGCACCTCGATGTCGCTCTGGATGTAGAGGAAAACTTTCCCATACGCGATGCCCTGCGAGGCGGCGATGCCTTGCACGATGGTTTCGGTTTTCGGACGGGACGACATGGTTTTCACGACGGCGCAGGGGGCCGCCGCGTCGCCTCACGATAACGTCCCCGCCGCCGTGAGCGTCAATTCGGATTTGCGGCCGTCGCGCGCTCGCCCGCGCCGCCGCCGCCTGCCCTCACGCGATCCGCGCCTCGCGCACCCACGCCGACTCGCCCCACGCCGCGCGAATGGCCGCGCCGATGTCGGCGACGGGCGCATCGTCCGCGAGCAACGCGAAACACGCGCTCCCGCTCCCGCTCATGCGCGGTGCGAGGCCGAATTTCTCGCGCAACTCGTCGAGCAGCGTGGGCAACGCGAGATGCTTCGCGAACGCCACGCGCTCCATGTTGTTGAACAAAAGCGCGTCCGCCGGCGCCGTGCCGTCGCACCACGCCGCGAGCCGCGCCTCGGCGTCCGCGACCGGCAGGTAGCTCGCCGGCGCCTCCGCCGCCATCCGCGCGTAGGCCCACGGCGTCGCGATGCCGAAGGCTGGCTTGAAAATCAGCACGCGCCGCCCGCGCAATCGCGCCGCGGCCCCCGGCCCGAGCGGCTCCACGCGCTCGCCACGCCCGCGCATCACCACGGGACCCTCCTGCAGAAACAACGCGCAATCCGACCCGAGTTTCGCCGCGATGACCTTGAGCTGAATGTCGGCGAGCGGCTGGCCCGCGCGCTCGTTGAGCGCGCGCAACGCCGCCGCCCCGTCGCTGCTGCCGCCGCCGAGGCCGGCGCCCATCGGGATGCGTTTTTCGAGGACGAACCGCGCGCCACCTCGCGCCGCGCCTTCGCTCGCCACCTCCTCGGCAAACGCCCGCGCCGCCCGCAGCACCAAGTTCGTCTCGTCCGTCGGCACGTCCGGATCGTCGCACGTCAGCGAAAAACTCTCCGCCGGCTCGACGCGTAGCGTGTCGCCGAAATCCACCTTCACCACGACCGACACGAGATCGTGAAACCCATCCGCCCGCCGCCCCGTGATGGCGAGGAACAGGTTGAGCTTGGCGGGCGCGAAGATCGAAACGGCACTCATGGGCGACCCGCGCACGAAGGCACACCCGCGCCCGCGAATCCAGCTCTTCGGAATTTTGCTTCAATCGCGCGCGTTCGTCGCCAAGGGTGTTTCCAGCCAATGCCCTGCGAACTGATTCTCGTCCTCGACGCCCAGTCCCCGCGCGAAGTCGCGCCCACGCTCCGCCAACTCCAGGGCACCGTGCGCACCGTGAAAGTCGGCCTCGAGATGTTCACCGCCTGCGGCCCCGACTGCGTGCGCGAAATCGCCGGCCTCGGCTTCGACGTCTTCCTCGATCTCAAGCTCCACGACATCCCCAACACCGTCGCCAAGGCCGTCGAGTCCGCCGCGAAACTCCCGATCAAGATGCTCACGCTCCACACGAGCGGCGGACGCGACATGATGACCTGGGCCGCGAAAGCCCAACGCGAGCACGCCCCCCAACTCCTCCTCCTCGGCGTGACCGTGCTCACCTCGATGAGCGCCGCCGGCCTCGCCGAGACGGGCGTCGCCGATTCGCCGGAGCACCAAGTCCTCCGCCTCGGCCGCCTCGCCGTCGACTCCGGCCTGCGCGGCCTCGTCTGCTCGCCGCTCGAAATCTCCCCGCTGCGCGCCGTGCTCCCGCGCGACGTCGCGCTCGTCACGCCCGGCATCCGCCCCCGCGGTGCCGACGCCGGCGACCAGACGCGCATCATGACTCCCGCCGAAGCCGCGCACGCCGGCGCAAGCCACATCGTCGTCGGCCGCCCCATCTTCAAAGCCCCCGACCCCGTCGCCGCCGCACAGGCGATCCTCGCGGAACTCGGATCGCCGCACGGGCTGAAAGACTGAAGGACTGAAAGGCTGAAACAAACCCAAGCACTTCTCCCACCCACCATGTTCCGTAATTACGTTTTCAGTTTTTCAGCCTTTCAGCCCTTCAGTCCTTCAGCCTTTTCCCGATGAGCCGCACCGCCGCCATTCTCCTCGCCGCCGGCAGCGGCTCGCGCATGGCCGGCGCCGTCGCCGACAAAGTCCTCGCGCCCCTCGCCGGCCGGCCGGTGTTCGCGCACTCGGTCGCGGCGTTTCTCCAAAGTGCGGTCGTAGATTTCTACGTCGTCGTTTATCGCGACCCGCGCCAGATGATGGAGCTCTCCGCCTTCGCGCCCACGCCGTCGCGCCTGGTCCGTGGCGGTCGCGAGCGCCAAGACTCCGTCGCCGCCGCACTCGCCGCGCTACCGCCGGATATCGCGCACGTGTTCATCCATGATTGCGCCCGCCCGCTGGTGCGCCCCGAGCAGCTCGTCGCGTTGCACAAAATCGTCCGCCGCGAAAACGCCGTCGTCCTCGCCCATCGGGTCACCGATACCATCAAGGAACACAGCCCGAGCGCGCGCCTCCGCACGCTCGACCGCCCCCGCCTCTGGGCGATGGAGACGCCCCAGGTTTTTTCCCGCGAGCTCATCGACCGCGCCTACGCCCGCGTCGCGAAAAAAAACCTCCGCATCACCGACGACGCCCAGGCCGTCGAGCACCTCGCCCACCCGATCGCGCTGCTGGAAAACCCGCACCCCAACCCGAAGCTCACCACCCCGGCCGACCTCAGCTATTTGGAATTCCTGCTGCGACCCGCCGCCGCCACCGGATGAAGTCACAAATCCCCAACGCCAAGTCCCGGGAAAATCCCAGGCACCGCGCGTTCAATTGCTCCGATTCCCACCTGAGAATTCTGGCCCATCGCTGTTTCCGGTGGGTCGAAGGCTGCCTGCTCCGAAGCCCCGAAGGGGCGAAAGTCGATAGCCCAGGGCAACGCCCTGGGATCCGGATTGGAAAATGTCTTCGCCCTGGAGGGGCGACACCCTCCTCTGGTTTCGCCCTTTCAGGGCTTGGATTCTTGCGAAGCACATTTCCCAGGGCGTTGCCCTGGGCTTTCAACTTTTCGCCCCTTCGGGGCTCCCAGTCCTCGGCCGCATCGCACCAGAGCCATCGAGGAACCGGAATTCGATTTCCGGTATTCCCTCCTGAGATTTCTTTGGCGTCTGGACCTTTGGGATTTGGAGTTTTCCGATGAAATTTAGAATCGGCCATGGCTACGACATCCACCGCCTCGTCCCGGGCCGCCCGCTCGTGCTCGGCGGCGTGCGCTTCGCCACCGACTACGGCCTCGACGGCCACTCCGACGCCGACTGCCTCACCCACGCGATCTGCGACGCGCTCCTCGGCGCCGCCGGCCTGCCCGACATCGGCCACTTTTTCCCCAACACCGATCCGGCCTACCGCAACATCGACTCGCAGCTCCTCCTCCAGCGCGTCGTCGCCGAAATCTCCAAGCTCGGCTTCGACATCGCGAACATCGACGCCACCGTCATCGCCGAG
>JBEANZ010000333.1:0-4463 GCA_041165185.1 Verrucomicrobiota bacterium
GGCGGAAACCGACGCTTCCATCGACGAGCGGGATGACGTAGAACGTGCCGTTGGTCGCGAGTGTCGCGGCCGTGCTGCCGGAGGTGGTGATGATGCCCTGGTTGTTGGCGGGACGGGCGCCGACGAAGGCGAAGTTGGCGTCGTAATTTCCGCGCACGAAGCCGCCGTAGTAGCTGGAGTCGGTGCTGAGGCGGTTGTCGAAATCGTTGTCGCGCGAGACGACACCCGCCGTGTCGGTGATCGGCAGGCCGTTCCACGGCGCGGGGACGTTGCGGGTGAGGCGCAGGTCCTGGTTGCGGGAGAATTCCCGCTGGTTGAGCCAGAGGTAGTCGCGGTGAAAAACGTCGAGCGTGACGAGGAGGTTGCTCTTGCCGCGGTTGAAATTGCGGCCCTCGGTGACCTCGAAGTTCCATTCGTTGGCGCCGCCGTGCTGCGTCACGCTGCCACGGGCGCGGAGGCCGAGGCCGTCGAAATTGCGCCGCGTGATCGAGTTCACCACGCCGCCGGCGGCGTCGGTGCCATAGATGGCCGAGGCGCCGTCGCGCAAAATCTCGACGCGCGCCATCGCGGCGGCGGGAAGCTGGTTGATGTTGGCGGAGAGCGAGGGCGCGCCGTCTTCGGCCATGCTGATCGGGTGCGGCGGGAGGCGGCGGCCGTTGAGGAGGACGAGGGTGTTGCCGGAGCCGAGGCCGCGGAGGTTGACGGTGGCGTTGTCGCCGCGCGCATCGGCGCCGAGGGTGTTGCCCTCGTCGAGCGTGAGCGGGCCGCCGATGGAGAGCGTTTCAAACATCTCGGCCGGCGTGAGCCCGCCGCGCAGCGCGAGTTCGTCGGCACCGATGACGGTGACGGGTAGCGTGGATTCCTGATCGAGCCGGCGGATGTTGGAGCCGGTGACGGTGAAGGCTTCCATCACCCGAGGGGCGACCGCCGAATCGGTGCTTTCTTGCGCGCGGGCGGGGCCGGGGCTCGGGGCGGTCTGCGCGGAAAGCACCGCGGCGGCGGTCACCACGACACCGACCCACGCGCGGATACGGAGGGAAGTTTTCATGCCGCAAAGATCGGGCAGCGGCCGGAGTTTTTACAGCCCAAATCCGAGACGACCGCGCCCACCACTTATTCCCGTTTGCTCGCGGTGCGGCGGACGCACAACCTCGCCGCCATGCCCAAAACCAAAACCCTCCCCACCCTCGACGAGTTTCTCGCCGCCCTTCCCGCCGAGCGGCGCGACACGATGACGACCCTCCACAAGGCCATCCGCAAAGCCGTGCCGAAACTCGCCCCGCTCATCATGTCCGGCATGGGCGGGCCCCTCATCGCCTACGGCAAGTATCGCTACAAATCCGCCAGCGGTCGCGAGGGCGACTGGTTCGTCGTCGGACTCGCGTCGGGAAAGAGCGGCTACGCGCTCCATCTCTGCGTCGGGGGCGCGGGCGGCTACCTCGTCGAGCAAAACGCCGCGAAGCTCGGCAAGGTGAAAACCGGCCGCAGCTGCATCAACTTCAAGAAACTCGACGACCTGAAGCTCGACGTCGCAATCGACCTCGTGAAACAGGCCGGGAAATTCGGCGGGATCAACGCGGTGGCTTGACGAGAGCCAACGACCGGCGCCGGCACGGGAAGGCCGCTCGGCGTCTGATCGCGGTTGGTCGCGGCGGTGCCTAAATACCGCGCGGTGCGCGGAGGGCGGGTCAGAGACCACGCTCTACTTTCCTACTTTTTCCATTTCAGGCCGGGGAGGACGGGGGTGCCTTCGATTTGCACGCCTTGGAGCAACGCGGGATCAAGGCCGAGGGCGGCGAGGATCGTGGGCGCGACTTGGTGCGTGAAGACGGGCGCGCGACTGATCGTGCCGGGGGCGCCGGCGAAGGAGACGAGGAGCGGGACGTTCACGTCTTCATCCAACATGCCGCCGTGTTCGGCGAGCAGGGCCCTGCCGACGGGCGAATCAGGATTGTCAGCGTAGAACGCGCCGAGCGTCGGCTGGATCAAAATATCGGGCATCCGCGGATCGGTTTCGGGCGACGGGAGGAAGAGTTTCAACTGCTCGCCGTGATAGACCTTGAGGATGCCGGCCTCGGCGGCGCGGGCGCGGAGGGCGTCGGCGACGAGATTCGTCTTGGTCGCGTCCTTGAGGTAGATGAGGCCGATGCTGTCGAGGGACGCGTGCGCGAGGAGATCGGGTTGCACGCTGTTCACCGCGTCGCGAATCACGGCGCGATCGATGAGGCGACGCTGCTTCACGTCGATGGGGGACTGGCCGTGCTTTGAGCTGAGGATGATGAGCGTGGAGTCGTAAAGGTTTTGTTTTTTCAACTCGGCGACAATGCGGCCGAGGGAGTCGTCGACGAGTTTGAGCGAGGCGCGGAGGTTTTTTTCGCCGAGGCCGCCCTTGGGGTTCGGGTAACCCTCGGACTTTTGCATCGCGCCGAACGCAATGAAACCCATGCCGAAAAGTTTCGGGACTCCGACCCTGTTCATCCCGCTGCTGTCGAGGCCGCGGATCTGGTTGAGGAGAATTTCGACGCGGCGCGTGTCCTGCGCGGTGAAACCCTCGAAAGTCTGCGGCGTGCCCTTGCGCTCGAGCGCGATGCTGTCGACGAGGCCCTGGCCGGAGGGGCCGTTGAGAAGATCGTTGTAGAGGATGTGCTGGTCGATCCACGCGGTGCGGCCGCCGGCGGCGCGCACGACCTCGAACATGGTGTTCACGCGCACGAGGTCGTGGGGGTGGACCGGGGCGTTGCCCTTCGAGGGATCGCGCGGAAGCTTTTTCACGTCGACGCCGCCGCCGGAATCCTCGCGCGTCATGTCGAGGACCCACTTCTCGTCGATAGTGTAGAGCGCGCCCTTCGCGCCGGCGGGCGCGCCGGCGGGCACAAGCGAGCGGTCGAAGAACGGGCTGTAGATGAGGCCGGAGGTCGCGGGCGTGGCGCCGGTGGCGAGCGAGACGAGGCCGGGCGTGGAGTCGCCGAGGAGGGGCGTGCGGGCGTTGGTGTAGGTGACGCCGCGCTTGGCGAGCTGGGCGAACGCGGAGTCGGGGTTGTTCTTCACCCAGAGCGCGAGGTCGATGGCGTGCATGCCATCGACGCTGATGAGGAGGGCGCGCTCGGCGGCGCGGGCGGCAGCGGCAACGAGCGCGACGGCGAGTGCGATGACGAGGAGGCGGAGCAGCTTCATGAGAGCAAAAGGGAAGGCGGAGCAGGTTGGGACTGGAGAAAAAGAAAATGCCGAAACCGCATGAAGCCGGGCTGAAGCCAACGTGAAGTTCCGTTCAGGCGTAGGGCGCGATGGGCGCAGGCGCGATGGGCGCAGGCGCGATGGGCGCAGGGACGCGGCGAGCGTTCGGGCGCGCGCGCGGCGAGGCGGCGGTGCGCGAGCGGATATCATGTTCACTCGCAGCCTCCCCGCGAGCTGGCCGGCGCCTTTCCGCTGGCCAACGGGAGTCGCGACGCCGCGGTCATTGTCACCCTCGCGCCCGGCGCCTACACCGCGCAAATCACCAGCGCCGACAACACGTCGACCGGCCTGACGCTCGTGGAAATTTACGAGATGCCGTAGCGGCGAACCCCGATCCCACGCGAACCGATCCACCCCGACAAAAATCCCGCGCCAAAGATTTCCCGCTTCGGGAAAACTGGCGGAGGAGGCGCGAATTTAACGCGAACCGAAGTGGCGCTAATAAGTGTTCTCAGAGGGGACGCTAAATTCTCGGTCCACATTGCGTCTGGCTACGGCCATGGTTTAGATGACTGACTCGCTCTTTTTGGCGATCCCAAGATCGATTTGCGCCATTTCAGCCACTGGCATGGGAGATCATGGAACGATGGAAATTGCCTGCTATCGCGTAGCGTATGCGCGGCAGCGCGCCCTTAATCTACCATGGCGTCGACGTCTAGTCGCGGTATCGACACGTCGAACACGCCAGCCGCGGTAAGCTCCCGCGGCACGTGCGGCCGCGCGGTGTGTGCGTGGACAGCGTTTCGACCTGCCGGAGCTATTCGCTTTCTGGGAGCAACTGCGCCTGCCATATGCCGTCGTCACGTATTTGGCCGATCCGATCCAGCACCGGCTGCGCACCGGATTGGCCCGGACTGGGGCCGAAGCGGCGGGGATCGCCGTGGTCGAACCGCAAAAGGAAATGCCCAGCTGGCATGGACTCGTCCCGCCGGCCAGTCGCCATCGAATCCTGGGCATCTCACCATCAGTCAGCTCGGTGTTTCTCACCGCCGCAATCGCGCCCAGGTGAACCTCGAATCCCGCACACTGGAAAGGGATCGCCGGATCCAAATCAGCGCGAGCGGTTCGAGCTCGCGCGCAACGCGCAGGCCACCGGCGTCGAACGGTTCGAACCCAATGTCGGCGGCGAGCTGGCCGACCGTGTCCTTCGCCGCCGCGTCGTCGCCGGCGAGAAACATCACGGGCTTCAGGTTGGCCGCATTGGGATAGCCGGCGTCCGCAAAGTTTTC
>JBEANZ010000334.1:0-2555 GCA_041165185.1 Verrucomicrobiota bacterium
CCCCCACCTCGATCAGCTCGCGCGCGAGGGCGTGCGCTTCACGCAGAATTGCGTGACGACCTCCGTCTGCTGGGTCAGCCGCGCCAATCTTTTCACCGGCCAGTGGATGTCGCGCAACGGCCAGCCGCCGAACGGCATGTTCGCCACGCCGTGGAGCGAGACCTATCCCGGCCTGCTCCGCGCGCGCGGCTACCACACCGGCCACGTCGGCAAATGGCACAACGGCCCGTTTCCCGCCGCGCAGTTCGACTTTGGCGCCGGCCGAATCACGCCGATGCGCCACTGGCTGCCGCAGCCCGACGGCACCCAGATTCACGTCACCAAGAAGAACGAAAACGACGCGATGGAGTTCCTCCGCACGCGCCCGAAGGAAAAACCGTTCGTGCTCACGCTCGCGTTTGTCGCCACTCACGCCGAGGACCAGCACCCGAAGCAATATCTGCCGCAGCCCGAGAGCATGGCGCTCTATCAAGACGTGACCGTGCCCGTGCCGAAGACCGCGACCGAGGAACATTTCCGCCGGCTCCCGCCCTTCCTCGCCAACGACAAAAACGAGGGCCGCAACCGCTGGACGTGGCGCTTCAACACGCCCGAGCGCTACCAGGAATACATGAAGAACTACTACCGCATGGCGACGGAGCTCGACGCCGTCTGCGGCCGCGTGCTCGCCGAGCTCAAGGCGCAGGGCACGCTCGATCGCACGCTGATCATTTTCACCGGCGACAACGGCTACTTCCACGCCGAGCACGGCCTCGCCGACAAATGGTATCCTTATCAGGAAAGCATCCGCGTCCCGCTCGTCATCCGCGACCCGCGCCTGCCCGCCGCGAAACGCGGCACGACCAACGACGCCCTCACCCTCAACGTCGATCTCGCGCCCACCATCCTCGCCGCCACCGGCACGCCCGCGCCCGCCACCATGCAGGGTCGCGACATCGCTCCCCTTTACCTCGCCGCGACGCCGCCGCAGTGGCGCGACGAATTTTTCTACGAACACGCCACCGTGCGCGACATCACCTTCATCCCGTCTTCCGAGGCACTCGTGCGCCGCGATGTGAAATACATCTGGTGGCCCGATTTCAAACACGAGGAACTCTTCGACCTCCGCGCCGATCCCTTCGAGGAAAACAACCTCGCCCCCGACCCCGCGCAGGCCCCGCGCCTCGCCGCCCTCCGCACCCGCTTCGCCGAACTCAAAGCCGCGGCCAAGTGAGTCGTGGACGAGGCGTCCCGCCTCGTTGTCCGCAGCCGCCGCGTGGCCCGACTCTGGGAAACAAGGCTTGTCTGGCCTCTCCGCCGGGCTAGCTTCGCGCCATGAACGCCGAACTCCTCAAGCGCATCACCGTCGAGCCGGGCAAATGCGGCGGACGGCCCTGCATCCGCGGCATGAGGATGCGCGTCACCGACATCCTGCAGCTCCTCAGTGCCGACGCGTCCTACGAGGAAATTCTCGAGGATTATCCTGACCTTGAGCGTGACGACATCCTGGCGGCGATCGCCTATGCGGCGCATCAAACCGACCACGTCGTGCTCCAGTCGGCGTGAGATTTCTGGTCGACCATCACTTGCCGCCCGCGCTAGCCCGCCTATTGGAAAGCGTCGGTCATACCGCGCAGCACGTCAGGGAAATCGGGCTGAAAGAAGCCGACGACGCGACCATCTGGCGGCACGCGGTCGCTCACGGGATGACCATGGTCAGTAAGGACGAGGATTTCTACTTTCTGGCCCTCGCGCCGGGCGGCACCGGTCGATTGGTCTGGGTGAAAATCGGCAATTGCCGGAAACGGGTGTTGCTCGAGAAATTTCGCGGCCAGCTTGGTGCCATCGTCTCGGCGCTGGAGTCCGGAAGCCGCATCGTGGAAATCCGTTGAACGGCCGGTGGCCGCACAGCGGAAATTTTCCGCGTTTTCCTTTGCCATCGGTTGCGGAATTCCGAGCACGCCGGCCATAAAATCCCAGACGCTCGTGCGAGGCCCCGCGCCTCGCCGCGCTGCGCACCCGCTTCGCCGAAATCAAAGCCGCCGCTAGGTAGCGCATCCAGAGACCTGCCTGAGTTCTTCCTGCCAAAAAAGAAGCCCCGAGGCGTTTTCGCCTCGGGGCTGGACTATAGGTCGAGGCGCTTTCGGATCACCAGAGTTCTCGCCCTTTCATGGTCGGCATTTGCTCACGATGGAGTTCGCGACGCTCGGCTGAAGCCACTGCGGCTTGTAGCTCCTTGATTTCTTCTTTGTAGCTCACGCGCATCTTCTCCTGCTGGGCGATCTGGTAATTGCGCTCGTCTGCGACAGCTTCGCGCCATTCTTTCGCCTGAGCGTCCAACTGCCCCCGCAGCTTGGCATTTTCTTCGCGCAGGAGCGCGATGCTGTCGGTGACGCCTTCCTTGGCTGTTCCCATCAGCACCTCGGCGATGGCCTTCGCGATGGTCAGACCGGCCATCTCTTCGCACCAGAGCCATTGGCCGTTCGCGTTCGCCTCCAAGAACACAGCCTCGCCTCCTTTCGTGATGATGATGTCGAAGCACGCGAAGTTCAGCCCAAGCTCGGCCATGTAGGCAT
>JBEANZ010000335.1:0-2654 GCA_041165185.1 Verrucomicrobiota bacterium
GCGCTCGGGTTCGAAGTGTTCGTGCAGCTCGTGATTGCCGCGATGACGACGGAGCCGCTGCCGAGCTTGGCCTTCTTTTTGTCGACCATCTCGACCTTCACCGACTTCGCGAAGTCGGCGCGCGCCTTGCCGAACCCGTTTTCGGTGATGGGCCGGTGAGAGGCGGCGAAGAACTCGCGCTGCAAATTCGGCAACTCGATGCGGTCCTGCGGGCGCTTCGGGCCGGCGACGCTCGGGACCACGCTCGCGAGGTCGAGCGCGAGGTTTTGCGAGTAGTCGATTTCGCCCTGCTGCGGGATGCCCCAGAGATTCTGCGCCTTGTAGTAGGCCTCGTAGAGCGCGACCTGTTTTTCGTCGCGGCCGGTGGCGCGGAGGTAGTTCGAGCACTCGGCGTCGATGGGGAAGAAGCCCATCGTCGCGCCGTATTCGGGTGCCATGTTGGCGATGGTCGCGCGGTCAACGACGGGGAGCGCGGCGGCGCCAGGGCCGTAGAACTCGACGAATTTCCCGACGACCTTCGCCTTGCGCAGCATTTGCGTGAGCGTGAGCGCGAGGTCGGTCGCGGTGACGCCCTCGCGGAGCGCGCCCGTGAGGTGAACGCCGACGACATCGGGCGTGAGAAAATAAACCGGTTGCCCGAGCATCCCCGCCTCGGCCTCGATGCCGCCGACGCCCCAGCCGACGATGCCGATACCGTTGATCATCGTGGTGTGCGAGTCGGTGCCGACGAGGGTGTCGGGGTAGTAAACTTCACCCGCGTTGAGCACGCCCTTCGCGAGGTATTCGAGGTTGACCTGATGGACGATGCCGATGCCGGGCGGGACGACCTTGAAGGTGTCGAACGCCTGCATGCCCCATTTCAAGAACTGGTAGCGCTCGCGGTTGCGCGAGAATTCCAGCTCGAGATTTTTCGCCAGCGCCGCGGCGTCGCCCGCGAAATCCACCTGCACCGAGTGGTCCACCACGAGGTCCACCGGCACGAGGGGCTCGACGATCTTCGGGTTCTTGCCGAGCTTGGTGACCGCCGAGCGCATCGCCGCGAGATCGACGAGGAGCGGGACGCCCGTGAAATCCTGCAGGACGATGCGCGCGACGACGAACGGGATCTCGGCGGTGCGCGCCTCGGTGGGTTTCCAGTTGGCGAGTTCGCGCACGCTCGACTCCTGCACGCGCTTGCCGTCGCAATTGCGGAGCACGGACTCGAGCACGAGGCGGATGGAAACCGGGAGGCGCGAGATGGGGCCGACGCCGGCCTTTTCCAGCGCGGGCAGCGAGTAGAACTTGCCCGCCGGGCCGTGGCCGGTGTCGAGGGTCTGAAGCGTGTCGAAGAGGTTGTGTGCGGAGCTCATGTCGAGGTTTGGAACGCGCAGAGTGAGGCGCGCGCCGTCGCCAGCGCAAAAGAAAACTTGCCCGGCGGCGACGCGTGCAGCGACATAACTAACTTCCGCCCCGTTCGCGTAAGATTCGCTTATCCGTTCTCCATGAAATCTCCCCTCCGTCGCCTCGTTTTACTCGCCGCCGCGCTCGCGTTTGTCGCGGTCGCCCTGCGCGCCGCGCCCACGCCGCCCGCCGGCTTCACCGCGCTCTACAACGGCCGCGACCTCGCCGGCTGGCGCGGCGGCGACACGTTTGATCACCGCGCGTGGCTCGCGTTGCCCGAGGCCGAGCGCGTGAAGAAAGACGCCGAATGGACGGCCGACATGCGCGCCCACTGGCGCGCCGACGGCGATGAGCTCGTCAATGATGGCCACGGCAAATACGCGACGACGACAAAGGATTACGGCGACTTCGAGCTGCTCGTGGACTACAAGACCGTGCCGCTGGCCGACTCCGGCATCTACCTGCGCGGCTGCCCGCAGATCCAGATATGGGACTACACCGAGAAGGCGAAATTCAACCTCGGCGCCGACAAGGGCTCCGGCGGTCTCTGGAACAACTCACCCGGCGCGCCCGGCAAGGACCCGCTCGTGAAAGCCGACAAGCCCTTCGGCCAGTGGAATCGCTTCCGCATCGTGATGGTCGGCGCGCGCGTGAGCGTGTGGCTCAACGAAAAACTCGTCGTCGATCACGCCACGCTGGAGAACTACTTCGACAAGGCGCGCAAGCTCCCCGTCCCCGCTCGAGGGCCGATCCAACTCCAGACGCACGGCGGCGAGATCCGCTGGCGCAATGTTTACCTGCGCGAGATCGGCAGCGCCGAGGCGAACAAGATTCTCGCGAGCAAGGGCGAGCGCGCGGGCTTCAAATCGGTGTTCAACGGCAAGGATTTTTCCGGCTGGGCCGGCCCGGTCGAAAACTACGAGGTCGTCGACGGCGCGATCGTGTGCCTGCCGAAAAAGGGCGGCACGATTTACACGCAGGAGGAGTTCGCCGACTTCACCGTGCGCCTCGAATTCAAGGTCCCGCCCGGCGGCAACAACGGCCTCGCGCTCCGCTATCCCGGCACCGGCGACACCGCCTACGTCGGCATGATGGAGAGCCAGATCCTCGACGACCATTACGAGCAGGCCAAGGGCCAGAAGATCGATCCGCGCCAGGCGCATGGCTCGGCCTACGGGATGATTCCGGCCGCGCGCGGCTACCACCATCCGGTCGGCGAATGGAATTTTCAGGAGGTCACCGTGAAGGGCTCGACGATCAAGGTGGAACTCAAC
>JBEANZ010000336.1:0-4594 GCA_041165185.1 Verrucomicrobiota bacterium
CTCCCGGACGATGTGCCCGGCGACCGCTTGCCCGCGTGGGTGCAAACGCCCGCGCAAACCACCGACGGCCACCTGCTCGCCCTCGCAGCGAGACACGGCGCCAAACTCGCCACGCTCGACACCGGCATCCCGGGCGCGCTGCTCATTCCGTGACCCTCCGCCTTGGACTGCGGTGACTCGTCACCGCCTTTTCCGGCCGCCGACTTGTCGGCGGGAATGGGTCCGGCCTCGCGAGCGTGATACACCCACCAGCCGCGCGAAGCGACAAGTCGCTCCGTCCAAAGCGGCGACCAGTCGCCGCAGTCCAAGGTCAAACCGCCCCGCCCGCGCCGCGCCACTCGGCCAATTCCGCCCGCACCTTCGCGGCACTCGGGTCTTCGATGGCCTCGTAAATCGCCAGCGCCGCCGCCGCGCGGAGGATGGCCTCGGCGCGATTCCCCAGCGAGTCGTGCGCGACCGCGGCATTCCACAAATCGGTGGCTTCCCCGCGCCGGTCACCGATCTCGCGGTCGATCACGAGCGCCTGTTCGTAAAACTCGATGGCCTTGCGCGCGTCGCCCAAGTTCCTGTGTGCGATGCCGAGGTTGCCCAGCGCGCTGCCTTCTCCGCGCCGGTAGCCAATCTCGCGGGCGATTGCCAACCACTGCTCGTAAAACCCGATGGCCTTCCGCGCGTCGCCCAAGTCGTCGTGGGCAATGCCGAGGTTGCCCAGCGTGGTGGCTTCCCCGCGCCGGTCGCCGACCTCGCGCGCGATTGCCAAGTGCTGCTCGAAAAACCCGATGGCCTTGCGCGCGTCGTCGTGGGCGAGGCCGAGGTTGCCCAGCGCGTTGCCTTCCCCGCGCCGGTCGCCGATCTCGCAGCTGACGACCAACGCCTGCTCGAAAAACCCGCTGGCCTTCCGCGCGTCGCCCAAGCTCCAGTGTGCGATGCCGAGGTTGCCCAGCGCGCGGCCTTCCCCGCACCGGTCGCCGATCTCGCAGCTGACGACCAACGCCTGCTCGTAAAACCTGATGGCCTTCCGCGCATCGCCCAGGTTCTTGTATGCGATGCCGAGGTTGCCCAGCGTGATGCCTTCCCCGTGCCGGTCGCCGATCTCGCGGGCGATTGCCAACCGCTGCTCGTAAAACCCGATGGCCTTTCGCGCCTCGCCCAAAACGTAGTGCGCGTTGCCGAGGTTGTTCAGCGCCCGGCCTTCGTTCAGCCGATCCTTGGTGCATCGGGCCGCGTGCAGCCGGCTCTCCTGCCAGATGATCTGTTGCCGTGGATGAAAGCGCAGGTAGCCCGTGTAACTCACCGCGGACACCAGCGCGGTGAGTTGTCGCGCGGCTGCGTCCGCGGGCTGCGCAGTCAGCCACGCATACGCGGCCTCGAGCTGCGCCCGCTCGCGGTCGAACAGCGCAAGGCCCGCCATGGTTTCGCCTTTTTTCACATAGAGCGCGTCGGCCTCCTCGCCGACCGTCGTGTAGTGCCGGGAGTGGGCGAGGTGCAGCCCGGCGAGCGCCGCGGGGTCGAGCTGCGTCCGCGCGTAGTCGGCCGCGAGGTCGTGCAGTTTGTAGCGGTCGGCGCCCTCACGCTCGAGCAGGCTGCGGCGCACGAAGGCGGTGAGCGCGGCTTCATCCGCACCGGCGATCGCCTCGGCCGCGCGCGCATCGAAGCTCGCCGTAAAGACGCCCAGAGCGCGCCACGCCTGCCGTTGCTCCTCGCTGAGCTGGGCCTCGCTGAGGCGGAGCGTGTCGCTGACGGAAATTTCGCCGGCATCCTTCGCGTCGGCGTCGAGCGCCCGGAGCCGGCCACCGCCGAGCGCGCGCAGGTAGGCGGCGACGTTGGGCGTCTCGCCGTCGAGCGCGAGATGCGCGCCCGCGAGGCGCAGCGCGAGCGGGAGCCCGGCGCAGAGTTTCGCCAGCGCCGCCGCATCGGCGTCGCCGAGCGCGGGATAGTGTTCGCGCAGCAGGGCGATGGCGTGGGGCTCGGGCAGCCGGTCGACATCGTGGGGCGGGCGTTTCCCGAGCATGACCGGCCGCCGCGAGGTGACGATCAGGCCGCAGCCCTCGGGCGGGCGGAGCGGCGCGACCTGCGCGGTGTCGAGGGCGTTGTCCACGAGGAGGAGCACGCGCCGGCCATGGAGCGTGGCGTGATAGCGCGCCTGCAACGCGCCCTCGTCGTCGGGGAGCTTCTCGCCGGCCGGATGAAAGGCCGCCACCACCTGCGCGAGCAGGTCGCGCGCGGCGGGCGGGTTCGGCTGCGTGCCGCGGGCGTCGAGGACGAGCTGCGCATCGGGAAATCGCGGCGCCCATTCGTGCGCGAGCACGAGTGCGAGCGCCGTCTTGCCGATGCCGCCCATCCCGTGCAACGCGGTGAGCACCACGCCGGCGGCGGGATTCAGCGCGCGCAGTTTCGCGAGGTCGGTCTCGCGGCCGACGAAGCCGAGTTCGAGGGGATTGGGGCCGAGCTGGTGGAGCGGCGGAATCGGCCGCGGCGGCGCGGCGAGCAGCTCCGTGATTTTCGCCTGCCCGTCGAGCACGCGGTCGAGCTTCGCGTTGCCTGCGCCGACACCCTGCTTGATTTCCGCCTGACCATCGAGCACCTGCGCGAATTTTCCGTCGAGCCAGTCCCGGAGCTGCGCGAACTGGTCACCGAGCCATGTTTCAAACTGCGCGGAGGTCGGCACCGCGACGCTACGGAGTTCCTTCACCTCGCGCGCCACCTCGCTCAGCGTCTGCGCGACGAAGATGTTGAAGACCTTCGGGCGAGCCTTGATTTTTTCGCGGAAGAAAAGCGCGAACACCTGATAAAAACCGACGCGCTGCGCTCCGCCATGCTCGGCCGCCCAGCCGTTTTTCAGGAGGTCGTCGACGCACGCCGGGCGGGAAGGATGCCGCACGTGGTGGTCGAGCCAGTCGGCAAACGCCGCCGTCACCCGTTGCGGAAACCAGTCCCGCCGGTCGTCGAGTAGCAGCGTCGCGATTTGGCCCTCGTCGAGGATGAAGTCCGCCGCGATGCCGCCCTCACGCTGGTTGGCGCGGCGCGATTCGGCGATGAGCTCGTCGACCCATGGCTGCCCGGGCCGGTCGCGCAGCTCGAGCGTCGGCGTCGTCGAAAACGTCCCGTCAGCGAGGTGCTGGCGAATCGCCTCCCACAGCGAGGGCTTGTCGCCGAGCGTAGCCGCGACGCCGAGGGCAAACGCGCGCGCCGCCTCGAGCAGCGACTCCTCGATGGCGATGCGAAGGTCATGATTGGCCGGTAGTCCGTCGTGGAGCCGCTCCCGCAGGTGCTCGACGAGATGGCGGTAAGCGTGATGCGCCTCGCCGCCGATGATGTGGCCCGGAATCACATGCGTAACGAGCTCCGCCAGGGCCGGCTTGACCGCGTCTTTCAGAAAGCCGCCAAGAAATCCCAACCCGGCGGCAACGGCGGTTGTCGTGGTGGCGGGGTCGGACATGGCAGGGTTTGGAGAGGATTCGCGTCAGAGTGCGAGCGCGCGGCGGTTTTCGAGCGAATGCCCGACCCGGGCAAGGCCGAAGCGGTTACACCTCGCGGTCAGCCATTCGCTCCCCTCACCAGCGTCAGCACACACTCGAGGTGGCGCGTCTGCGGGAAGAGGTCGAAGGGTTGGGCGGCGGTTAACGTGTAGCCGGCGGCGAGGAAGGTTTTCAGGTCGCGCATTTGCGTCGCGGGGTCGCAGCTCACGTAGACGACCGCGCGGGGGGCGTAGGCGAAGAGTTGGCGGAGAAAATTTTCATCGCAGCCTTTGCGCGGGGGGTCGATCACCACGGCCGTCGCGGCGGCGGTAAACGCGTCCGGCGTCTCCGGCGTCGCGAGCGCGGGGAGGCCGGCGAAGATTTGCGCGGCGTCGCCGGCGGTGAAGGTGGCGTTGGCGATGGCGTTGGCGGCGGCGTTGGCGCGCGCGAAGCGGACGCTGCTTTCGCTCAGCTCGATGCCGGCGACGCGTTCAAAGGCGCTCGCCGCGGTCAGCGCGAAGAGGCCGCTGCCGCAGTAGGCGTCGACGAGGAAACGCGCCCCGCTCGCCGCCGCCTGCGCGCGCACGTAGGCGGTGAACGCGGGGAGGATGAAGGGGTTGTTCTGGAAAAAATCGCGGGCGAGGAAGCGCAGCGTCAGCGTCAGCGTCAGCGGCGGCGCTGACGCTGCGAGTCTAAGGCGGGAAGTTTGAAGTCCAAGGTCGGGCGGCGAAATCGTTGTAGCTGGGGGCGGCGAGCCCGAATCGGGGGCGATGGTTTCGGTGATGATGGCGTCGTAGTCGGTCGTGACGATGCCGCTGGCGTCGCGGAGGAGGAGCGTGGCGCCGCGGGTGATTTCGCCGGCGGCGGCGCGGGCGTGGACGCGCGCGCGCACCTCGGGGAGTTTCTCGTTGATCGCGTCGGTCGCGATGGGGCAGCGGGGGACGTCGACCACGTCGAAGCGCGTGCCTTGGCGGAGGAAACCGATGGGGAGGTGCGGGAGCGCCGCTGCGGCGCGAGCTGAGAGCTGAAGACCCGGAGCTGAGAGCTGAGAGTCTCGAGCTGAGAGCCGGGCAACGGGCGGGGCGCTCGGTGGGTGTGCCGCGTGGCCCGGCACCGAACCCGCGGCGCTTGGCTCA
>JBEANZ010000337.1:0-4295 GCA_041165185.1 Verrucomicrobiota bacterium
AACAGCGCCTCGGTGAGGACCAGTTGGAGCACGGCGTCGCCGAGGAACTCGAGGCGCTGGTTGCTCTCCGCGCGCGGGCGCTCGGGCAGGACGGACGGGTGCGTAAGCGCCAGCTCCAGCAGCGCCGGATCGCGGAACGCGTGGCCGAGGCGGGCGACGAGTTTTTCGCGGGCGGCGTTCATGAGCTCGCGCTCGCGTAACGGCGCAGCCCACGGTGGAACACGACGATGGCGAGCGTCAGCCAGAGCGCGGCGAAGGCGAAGAGTTTCAGGGTCGCCAGCGCGTCGAACCCGAAGCGCGGGATGAGCAGGCTCGCGGGGGTGTTGCTCACGATGACGACCGGCAGCGCCCAGACGAAGACGACGTTGGCGACACCCTTGAACACCGCGCGCGGCAGCCGCGAAAATTCCGTGAGCGTGAAGTAGCCGCCCTCGATCCCCTGCGCGCTCGTGAGCCAGAACGCCGGCGCGATCGAGAGGACGAGGATGCTGTAGTGGATGACGAGGCCGGCGAGCAGCATGGCGAGATAGAGCGCGACCGTGCCCGGCGTGAACACGACGCCGAGGTGGCGCGCCGCGTAGACGACGACGCCGCCGGCGATGACGGAGTTGAGCAGGCCGTCGGGGTCGAGCTTGCGGGTGGTGGCCATGAACATGACGTTGCCCGGCTGGGCCAGGAAGAAGTCGAAGTTGCCGCTGCGGATGTTGCGGCCCATCTCGAAAATGCTGCTCCAGAAAAACCCCATCAGCAGCCGCTGCACGAGCATCGAGGTGCCGACGAGGAGCATCATCTCGTATTTGTTCCAGCCGGCGATGGAGTCGGTGTGCCGGTAGAGGACGGTGAGCAGCAGCAGGTTGACGATCATCCAGAACAGCTCGACGAGCGACCACACGATGAAGTCCCCGCGAAACATCATCGTCCGCACGACGGAGTAGCGGGCGGTGGCGAGCCAGATGCGGAGGTAGTGGGGCATGGCGGGATTCCGGATTTTCGATTTCGGATTCTCGATTTTCGATTGGCTAGGAGACGGGCGTGAGGCGACAGGCTCGTTGGTTTCCCGTGAACCAGATATTGCGCACGGTCGACACCACGGATCGCGCGGATCGACACGGATCAAACCAGTGCCGGGCTAGGCCTTGATCCGTGTTCATCCGTGCGATCCGTGGTTTCCGCGGGTCCGGGAGCGAGGGATTTTGCACGCAGGCGGAAAAAGTGGATTTCATGTGGGCGGGCGGCGGTCCGGAAATCGAAAATCGCGAATCCAAAATCGAAAATCCCCTCACCCGCCGACCGCCGTGTGGCGGCGCAGGCCGCGGCGCCAGAGCAGTTGCGTGAGGACGAAGAGCGCGACGACCCAGAAGAGCTCGATGCCGAGGCCGCGCAGCGCCTCGGCCGGGTCGTTGATGCGGCCCGTGAAAATCGCGGCGGGGAAATACGCCTGGTAGCAAAACGGCAGCCACTGCGCGACGCGGTAGATCGACGCGGGCATCAGATCCAATGGAAACATCTGCCCGCCGAGCACCGTCTCGATGGCCATCGAGAGGATGACGAAGCCCTGGATTTCCAGAAACCAAAACGTCAGCAGCCCGAAACAGTAGGCGATGCAAAACTGGATCAGCGCCGAGAGCACGAGCGCCGGCAGCCCGAGCGCGAGCCGCCACCACTCGTGCGGAAACGTCAACTGGTCGCCGATGAACGGCCACGCCACGAGCAGCGGCAGCAGGATGAGCGTGCCCGAGACGAGGCGCGCGCTCGTGAAAATCGTGAACCGGTAACCGAAGTAGTTCACCGGCTTGAGCAGGAACTGGTTGATGAGGCCGTTGCGGATTTCCTCGCTGATTTGGTAGTCCTCGTTGAACGCGCCGATGAGAAATTGGAGCACGAGCAGCACGACGAAGTAGGTGAGCGTCTGCGCGAGGCTGTAGCCGCCGATGTCGCTGCGGCTCGCAAACGCCGCGCCCCAAAGGAGAAACACGACGGTGAGGTGAAACAGCGAAAAGAATCCGCGCGCGGCGAAGTTCCACCGGTAAACGATGTTGCTCTGGAGGCCGACGAGGAAGACGTGGCGGTATTTGTGGAGCGCGGCGAGCACAGGGAAAAGTAGCGAGTAGTGAGTAGCGGGTAGCGAATAGGGGCAAGCGGCCGATCTGAAGATGCTCACTACCCGCTCCTCGCTACCCGCTACTTCGCCGCGAGCCCGAACCGCTCGCTCACTTCCTTGGCGAGCGCGCGGTAGGCCGTGGCGCCGACGCCGTTGGGGTCGTAGGCGAGGATGGTTTTGCCGAAACTCGGCGCCTCGCTCAACCGCACCGCGCGCGGGATCACCGTCTTGAAAATCTTGTCGGGCAGGTGCTGCTTCACCTCGTCGACGACCTGCTTCGCGATGTTGGTGCGCGAGTCGAACATCGTCATCACCACGCCGCCGAGGTTGAGGTGGTCGTTGACATGAGCCTCCTTGAGCCGGTCGACGTTGCGGAGGATTTGGCCGAGGCCCTCGAGGGCGAGGTATTCGCACTGGAGCGTGATGAGGAGCTGGTCGGCGGCGGCGAGGCTGTTCATCGAGAGCAAGCCGAGCGCGGGCGGGCAGTCGATGATGATGGCGCGGTAGCCGTTGGACTTGCGCACGGGCTCGAGCACGGCGCGCAGTTTCAGCAGGTAGTTCTCCGTCTGCGCGAGCTCGATTTCGGCGGCGGCGAGGTCCTCCTCACTGGGGATGAGCGCGAGGTGTTCGTAGGCCGTGGGCGTGATCATCTCGAAGGCGCCGCCGTCGCCGTGGAGCGGGCCGTAGAGGCTGCGGCCGGCCTTTTTCTCGACGCCGACGGCGCTGGTGGCGTTGGCCTGCGGGTCGAGGTCGATGAGGAGGGTGTGGATTTTTTTCTCGGCCAGCGCGGCGGCGAGGTTGACGGCGGTGGTGGTTTTGCCGACGCCCCCCTTTTGGTTGGCGATGGTGAAGACGGTGGTGGGCATGGGCGAGGGAAGGGGAAAGCGGCAAAGCGCCGGGGCCGCAAGCGCGGCGTCGGGCCGCGGCGCGCGGCGGGGGAGCGGTCGCCTCACTCGGGCAACGCGTCGCGGAATTCGGCGGGGAGGAGGCGGGTGCGGGCCCGACCACCGCCGAGCGCGGGCAAGTCCCGCGATGAGCGCGGGGAATTTTTCCAAGGCAGGATGGCCACGAAAAACACGAGAGGGCACGAAAAACGGAGGTTGGTTTTTTTGTGCCTTCTCGTGCTTTTTGTGGCCCTTCCCCTCCGTGATTGGGCGGCGGCGGTGGTGGCCGCGCTCCGTGTGCTCTGCGCCCTCTGTGTTTTGAGGGTGGCGGCGAGGTTCACCCGGGCAACGCGCCGCGGAATTCGGCGGGGAGGAGGCGGGTGCGGCCGCGTTCGCCGGGGCGCCAGCCTTCGGCCTCGGGGTCGAACACCCGCCAGCCGAGGTGCCGCCACGCGCCGGGGCTCGCCCAGCGAAAATTATTTTTGATGAGGTCGAGCGCGGCGGCTTCGCGGTCGGGCAAATGGGCGAGCGCGGTTTCGCCTTTCCCGGTCTCCGCGTCCCACACCCGCACCGTGTTGTCATCCGAACCCGAGGCGAGCCGCCGCCCGTCCGGCGACCACGCGCAGCTCGTCACCCAGTTTTCGTGGCCGGCGAGGACGCGCAGACATTGCCCGGTCTCCGCGTCCCACACCCGCAGCGTCTTGTCATCCGACCCCGAGGCGAGCTGCCGCCCGTCCGGCGCCCACGCGCAGCTCGTCACCCAGTTTTCGTGGCCGGCGAGGACGCGCAGGCATTGCCCGCTCTCCGCGTCCCACACCCGCACCGTCTTGTCATGGGACCCCGAGGCGAGCCGCCGCCCGTCCGGCGACCACGCGCAGCTCGTCACTCTTTTTGTATGCTCGGTGAGAACGCGCGGGCGTTGGCCGGTCTCGGTGGCCCAAACCCGCACCGTCTTGTCGGATGAACCCGAAGCAAGTCGCCGACCATCCGGCGACCATGCGCACGCGTAGACCGAACTCACGTGGCCAGACAGGACGCACAGGCATCGCCCCGTCGCGGCGTCCCACACTCGCACCGTGTTGTCGCCAGCCCCCGAGGCGAGCCGCCGCCCGTCCGATGACCATGCGCACGCGTTCACAGATTCCTCATGGCCGGTCAGAAAACGCACGAATTTCCCGGTCGCGGCCTCCCACACCCGCATTGTTTTGTCATGACCCCCTGAAGCGAGCAGCCGCCCGTCAGGCGACCACGCGCACGCGTTTACCGACCTTTCATGGCCGACGAGAACGCGCAGACATGTCCCGGTCGCG
>JBEANZ010000338.1:0-3091 GCA_041165185.1 Verrucomicrobiota bacterium
ATCTTTTCCTGAAGGTGAGTGCTGCGGGTGCGGGCTTCGTTGTTGCGCACGGCCATACCGTAGGCAGCGGGCTCTCCGACGATGAAGACCTTTTTCTTGCCGCGGGTAATGGCGGTGTAGAGGAGGTTGCGCTGGAGCATCATGAAGTGCGCCTTCAACAGCGGCACGATCACGACGGGATATTCGCTGCCCTGCGATTTGTGGATCGTGATCGCGTAGGCGAGGGCGAGGTCGTTGAACTCGCCGCGCGTGAATTCGTGCTTCGCGCCGTCGAACGTCGCCTCGAGCGTGCCGCGGTCGGTGTGCGCGGCGGTGATGGTGCCGATGTCGCCGTTGAAGATCGCCTTGTCGTAGTTGTTGCGGAGCTGGATGACCTTGTCGCCGGGGCGGAACTCTCCGGCGGCGGCGCGCAGGCCGCGCGCGTGGGGGTTGAGCGCGGCCTGGAGCTGGGCGTTGAAATTGCCGACGCCCGCCACGCCCTTGTGCATCGGCGCGAGCACCTGCACGTCGGCGATCGGGTGCGGCCACTTGAGTTTCTGCGGGATGAACTCGGTGACGAGCTGGACGACTTTGCGCACGCAGTCCTCGGCGTCCGTCGCGGCGATGAAGTTGAGATCGGCCCAGACCTGGGCGTCGGCGACGTGTTGCGCGACGGGCGGCGCGGCGGGATCGCCGGAGTTGATCGCGTGGGCGGTCGTGACAATTTGCGACTGACCGGTCTGGCGGTAGATGACGGAGAGGCGCGTGACGGGGAGCGATGGAGCGGCGGCGCCCCCGCCGCGATCGGAGCGCGACGAGGGCGCCGCGGCTCCAGGCGAGGCGCTCGCGCCGATGAGATCTTTCAACACGTTGCCGGCGCCGACGCTGGGGAGCTGGTCGATGTCGCCGACGAGGAGGAGGTGCGCGCGCGACGGGACGGCCTGGAGGAGCGCGGCGGCGAGGCGCGCGTCGAGCATCGAGGCTTCGTCGACGATGAGGAAATCGGTGGCGAGGGGCTTGTGCTCGTTGGCGAGAAACCCGCCGCCGACGGGATCGTGGCCGAGGAGGCGGTGGATGGTGGTCGCGAAGCCGCCGGTGGTTTCGGTGAGGCGCTGCGCAGCGCGGCCGGTGGGGGCGGCGAGGTGGAGGCGGACTTTCTTCGCCTTCAGGATTTCGACGAGCGCGCGGAGGATGGTCGTCTTGCCCGTGCCCGGACCGCCGGTGATGATCGAGGTCTTGTGTTCGAGGGCGGCGCGAAGGGCGGTGCGTTGGAGTTCGTGATAGGTGAAGCCGGCTTTCTTCTCGGCCCACTCGACGGCGGCGGCCGTCTTGATCGGCGGCAGGCCGCTCGCGACGCGCGCGAGGCGCACGACGGTGGCGGCGATTTTCTGCTCGGCGCGGTCGTTGTGCGGGAGCTGGAGGAGGCCGGAGCCGGGGAGGGGCGTGGCCTGCGGTGGAGCCGCGGCGCCCTCGCCGCGTGGATCGGAGGCGCCCTCGCGGCGCGGATCGGAGGGGCGCGGCGGGGGCGCCGCGGCTCCAAGGGAGGGCCAGTGGCGCACGAGGGCTTTTGACTCGACGAGCGCGGCGATGCGCGCGGCGAGGAGCGTTGAGTCGGTCTGGAGTTGCTCGGCCGAGTAGTCGATGAGGTCAGCCTCGCGATACGCGGTGTGGCCCTCGTCCTGGAGCGTCTCGAGCGCGAAGATGAGGCCGGCGTCGAGGCGGGGCGGGGCGTCGTTGGCGAAGCCGAGATTGATGGCGATGCGGTCGGCGGTCTTGAAGCCGATGCCGTCGATCTCGCGGGCGACGCGGTAGGGCTCGGTTTGCAGGATGGTTTTCGCCTGCGCGCCGAAGTGCTCGACGAGTTTCACGCACTGGCTGGGCGTGACGCCGTAGGTCTGGAGAAAAATGTAGAGCTCGCGCTCGGTGCGCTTCGCGTCCCAGGCCTGCTTGATCGCGGTGGCGCGTTTCTTGCCGATGCCGTCGACGTCGCGGAGTTTGCCGGACTCCTCGCTGAGCACGCGAAACGTCTCGGTGCCAAACGCGTCGACGATTTTGTTGGCGTAAACTTTGCCGATGCCGGGCACGAGGCCGCTGCCGAGGTATTTGCGGATGCCGTGGACGCTCGACGGCAACTCGCTCTTGAACGCCGCGATCTTGAACTGCGCGCCGTGCTGGGCGTGGCGCGTCCACTCGCCGGTGAGGTGGAGCGTCTCGCCGCATTCGACGCCGGGGAGCGCGCCGACGATGGTGACGGGCGGGATGCGCGCGCCAGGCGGATCATCGCGGCCGGGCTCGGGGCGAAACTCGGCGATGGTGTAGTGGTTCTCCTCGTTGGAAAACA
This sequence comes from Verrucomicrobiota bacterium, assembly GCA_041165185.1. GTDB lineage: Bacteria > Verrucomicrobiota > Verrucomicrobiia > Opitutales > Opitutaceae > JBEANZ01. Next base: position 2,321 of record JBEANZ010000338.1, read on the forward strand.
CGATGCGCTCGAGCACGCCGGTGAGCGCGGCGGGGGGCGGAGCGGGGGCGAAGGCCACGGGGAGAACAATCCGTGGCGTCGCTCAATCGGCCTGCCAGTCCTCGACTCGCAGGCCGGGCACGCGGGCGAATTCGCGGACGTTATGCGTGACGACGGTCGCCCCAAGCCGAAGCGCCTGGGCGGCGATCAAGAGATCGTAGGGCCCGATAATCTCGCCACGACGCTCGAGGTCGCTGCGCAGTTTTCCGAAGCGCGCGGCGTCGGCGAAAGTAAATGATTCGTTGGGTAACGTGCGGACCAGTTCGTCGAGCCTCGCGCGCTGGCGAGCCGAGCCGGCTTTGACCGCGCCGTATTCCAGCTCCCCAATGACAATGGCCGACAGCCGCACCGCCGGGGCGGCGACGAGCCAGCGGGCCACCAACGCTGGGTGGCCCCGCATAAAGTGCGAGCAGGCGTTGGTGTCGGGCAGAAACATGCTCACCAAGCGAGATCACGGGGCGCATCCTTGCCGCGCACGGGCTCCCGGAGGGGAAAGTTGGGACACGAGCCGGCCAGTCGGCGGAGTTTCTCGCGAAGGCTGTCCGGGTCGTTATGCGGGTGCAGCTCGACAATTCCTTTCTCGTTGCGACGGAGGCTGACGGTCTTGCCGGGGAAACGGAACTCCTTCGGCAGGCGCACGGCCTGCGAGCCTCCAGTGGTGAAAAGTTTGGCGACAGCGGTCATGTAGCTACGGTGTAGGTATGCAAAGCGGCGTCAAGCTGGCGGCGGACG
>JBEANZ010000339.1:0-3212 GCA_041165185.1 Verrucomicrobiota bacterium
TGATCACGAAGAGTCCGGTGGGAAAGATACCGCCGGTATCGAAGAACGCTTCCACCTGCGCGGCTTGACTGGTGAGGGTCGTCGAGCCGCTGGTGAGCACGACGGTATAAGTGCCGGTCGAGGCGACGCCGGTCACGGGCGGGAGCTGATAGACGGGGCCGTTACCGCCCGCGACATCGACGCCGTTTTTCTGCCATTGATAGGAGAGGGGATTGCCGTTGGCGGTAGCGGTGACCGAGAGGGTCGAGGATTGGCCGACGATGAGGAGGGTGCGGCTGGCCGGCTGCCCGGTGATCTGGATGGTGGAGGCGGTGGTGGCGACGCCCTTGCGGATCGTTTGGTTAATGGTGTCGGCAATATAGACGCTGCCGGTCGCGTCGACCGCGATGCCGTAGGGTTGGTTGAAGCGCGCCGCGTTGCCGGTGCCGCTGGTCGAGCCGCTCGAGCGGGCGAGGCCCGCGATGGTGGCGACGACGCCGCCGGAGGAGATGCGGCGAATGGTCTGGTTCGCGGTGTCGGCGACGAAGATGTTACCGGCGCTATCGATGGCGAGGCCGGCGGGCTGGTTGAAGCGGGCAAGGGTGCCGAGGCCGTCGGACGAGCCGGACTTGCCGGAGGATCCGGCGAAGGTGGACACGGTGCCGTCGGCGGCGACGCGCCGGATCGAGTGGTTGTTGGTGTCGGCGACGAAGAGGACGCCGTTGGCATCGATGACGAGGCCGCTGGGGTTGTTGAAACGCGCTCCGGTGCCGAGGCCGTCGGCGAGGCCGGCGTTGCCCGCCGCGCCGGCGAGGGTGGAGACGTTTCCGGCGGGGGTGATTTTGCGGATGGTGTTGTTGCCGCTGTCGGCGACGTAGATGTTGCCGGCGGAATCGACGGCGGTCGCGATTGGGGCGGAGAAGCGGGCGGAGGTGCCGGCGCCATCGGCCCGGCCACCGTCGCCGGGCGAGCCGGCGATCGTGGTGACGACGCCGGCGGCGGTGACCCGGCGGATGGTGTTGTTCAGGGTGTCGGCGACGTAGAGGATGCCGTTGCGATCGATCGCGATGTTGGTGGAGCCGATGGTGGAGGCGATCGGGACGCCGAAGGGGATGCCGCCGGCGATGATGGAGGAGCCGAAGTTGAACTGCGCGGCGGAGCCCGTGCCGTCGGCGGTGCCGCCACCGACGGGCTGGCGGGTGCCGGGGTCGACGGCGAGGCCGGCAAACGTGCTGACGACACCGGCGGAGGTGATTTTGCGGAGGGCGTTATTGCTGGTGTCGGCGACGTAGATATTGCCGGCGGAGTCGAGGGCGAGGCCGGCGGGATTGAAAAACTTGGCCGCCGTGGTGCCGTCGTCGGCGCCGCGTCCGCCGACCTGGCCGGCGACGGTGGTGAGGTTGAGGGGCGGGGCGCTGGTCTGGGCCCGGGCGGCCGTGACGCCCACGAGGAGGGCGAGGCCGAGGGCGAGGCGGGAGAACGAGGAGGCCGGCGCGAGTGTTTTTGCCATGAGGGAGGGTGGTTCCCCACAGTTAGTGGGCGGAGCGAACCGAAATTCAAGCTCCGCCTCGCGCGGCGGAGATTTTTCCGCAACCGTTTGGCGCGCGGCGTCAGTCGCCAGCGCGGCCCGTGCCGCCGTTGGCGGGGAGTTGGTGGGGAAAAACCAGATAGTAGTTCATCAGCCACCAACTGCGCGACGAGCGGTAGAACAAAATCGGAAAACCAATCGCGCCGGCGACGGCGAGGCCGATGGCGAGCCGGACGCCGATGAAGTCGTAGAACGCGAGCAGCATCACGGGGATCAGATACAGCATGATCGTCATGCCGTAGTTGAGGGAGGCGGAGCCGAGGTAGAAGCCCTCGTCGTTGGCGCGCTCGATTTCGAAGTCGCAGGCGGCGCAGCGACGGTTGACGGCGAACAGGGAGCCGGCCTGGAAGAGCGTGCGGCCACCGCAGTTCGGGCAGCGGTTGGTGAGACCGCGGGCAAGGATGTCGACACGGGTGACTTTCATGGGGCGCGGCGCGGAGTGTTCAGAGGAGGCGGGGGCGCACAAAAGAAAAAGGCGCCCGGATTTTCATCGGGCGCCTCGGGGAAAATCGCTCGCGCGAATCAGGTGCCGAGCTGGTAGCGCGTGAAGCGGCGAATCTGGATGTTCTCGCCGATGTGCGCGATTTGATCCGAGAGGAGGTCCTTGATGGACTTTTCGTTTTGCTTCACGAACGGCTGATCGAGGAGGCACACGGTCGAGTAGAAGCTCTCGAGTTTGCCCTCGACGATTTTCTGCACGACGGCCGGCGGCTTGCCGACGACGGTCGCGGAGGCGATGTCGCGCTCCTTGGCGAGATCGGCCTCGGGCACCTGATCGCGGGAGACGTAGAGCGGGTTCGCCGCGGCGATCTGGAGGCAGAGGTCGCGGACGAACGCCTTGAAGGCGTCGTTGCGCGCGACGAAGTCCGTCTCGCAGTTCACCTCGATGAGGACGCCGACCTTGCCGCCGACGTGGATGTAGCTCTCGATGAGGCCTTCCTTGGTCGAGCGGGACGCGAGTTTGTCGAGCTTGTTGCCGAGTTTCTTGCGCAGGATTGTGGTGGCGTCGGCGACGTTGCCGTTGGCCTCGGTGAGGGCCTTCTTGCAGTCGAGGAGGCCGGCACCGGTGGCGGTGCGCAGCTCGTTGACCATTTGGGCGGAGATGACGGTGCTCATGGAAAAATCACTCGGCCTTGACGGCGGGTTTCTTGGCGCGGGTGACCGCGCGGCGTTTGGGGGCGGCGGCCGGATCGGCCTCGCCTTCGACGACGGCGGCGACATCGGCCGGGAGCTCGACCTTCGAGAGATCGATTTCGCCGGGGGCGAGCGGGGCGGCCTCGGCGGGGACGCCGGCGGTGGCAGCCTTGAGGTCGGCTGCGCCGCGTTGGGCACGACGGGTCTCGCGCGACGCGAGGCCGTTTTGGACGGCGGCGAGGATGGTCTCGACGATGATGCGGATGGATTTCACCGCGTCGTCGTTGCCGGGGACGGGGTGCGAGACGGTGCTGGGATCGGAGTTGGTGTCGACGAGGCCGATGCAGGGGATGCCGCAGCGGGCGGCCTCGGCGACGGCGATTTTTTCGTGGCTGACGTCGACGACGAACATCGCGGTGGGCAGGCCGGCCATGTCGGCGATGCCGTTGAAGTTTTTCTGCATGCGGACCATCTCGCGCTTGATGGCGGACTCCTCCTTGCGGGGGAGCCT
>JBEANZ010000340.1:0-9506 GCA_041165185.1 Verrucomicrobiota bacterium
GTGGCGTAGGTGCGCGTCTCGCGCTCGATCACGACGCCTTCCTTGGCTTCGACGGCCTGGTGCAGTCCGTCGGACCAGCGGCGGCCGGGCATGACGCGGCCGGTGTTTTCATCGACGATCATGACCTTACCCTCTTGCACGACGTATTCGACGTCGCGCTCGTAGAGCGAGTAGGCGCGGAGGAGCTGGGAGATCGCGTGGATGTCCTCGGAGACGGCGGCGTAGCGCGTCTGCGCGGCGAGCTTCCGCTCCTCGCGCTGTTCGGGCGTGAGCGCCGCATCCTTCTCGATGTCGATGAATTCCGTCGCGAGGTCCGGCAGCATGAACGCGTCGGGATTGTCGGGGCGGAGATTGGTGCGACCGATTTCGGTGAGGTCGGCCTGGTGCTGACGCTCGTCGATGACGTAGAGGAGATCCTCCTTAAGCTTGTAGAGTTCGTCCTTGTTGAGGTCGGAATTGAGGTCGGTTTCCGTCTTGTCGAGGAGCTTGCGCCACGCGCCGTTCTCCATGAGGCGGAGGAGCTGCTTGTTTTTCGGATGCCCCATTTTCACCTGGAGCATCTTGTGCGCGGCGGTGGCGCGGTCGTCGTCGGTGAGATCGGGTTTTTCGAGGAGGGCCTTGGCCTCGGTGACGATGCGGTTGCAGAGGCGGATCTGGTCGTTCACGAGCTGCTCGACCGGGGGCTTGATGCGGGAGAAGGGCTGCTCGCGCTCGATGGGCGCGGGGCCGGAAATGATCAGCGGCGTGCGCGCCTCGTCGACGAGGATCGAGTCGATTTCGTCGACGATGCAATACCAGTGGTCGCGTTGGACCTGATCTTCCTGACGGGTGGCCATGCCGTTGTCGCGGAGGTAGTCGAAGCCGAACTCGCTCGCGGTGCCGTAGGTGATGTCGCGGCCATACATCTCGCGGCGGAGATCGGGCGCCATTTGCTGCTGGATGCAGCCGACGGTGATGCCGAGGAAGTTGTAGAGATGGCCCATCCACTCGGAGTCGCGGCGGGCGAGGTAGTCGTTGACGGTGACGAGCTGGGTGTTGCGGCCGGTGAGGGCGTTGAGGTAGAGCGGGAGCGTGGAGACGAGGGTCTTGCCCTCGCCGGTCGCCATCTCGGCGATCTTGCCCTGGTGGATGGCCATGCCGCCGATGAGCTGGACGTCGAAATGGACCATGTCCCAACGGAGCTCGTGTTCGCACACCAGGGCGGTGGTGCCGACGAGGCGGCGCGCGGCGTTCTTCACGGCGGCGAAGGCCTCGGGCAACACTTCCTCAAGGGCGGCGCGTTTGTCGGCGGCGGCCGCGATGCGCGCGCGAAACTCGGCGGTCTTGGCGCGGAGCTGGTCGTCGGTGAGCGCCTGGTAGGAGGCCTCGATTTCGTTGATGCGGGCGACGACCGGGCGGGCCTTTTCGAGGAACTTTTTGTAGTGCCGGCCGGAAAAACGTTTGAGTAGAAACGAGAGCATGAAAGGGCCGAGACGGTAGGCCGGGGGTCGGGCTTGGCAAATGGCAAATGGGAACGCGCAAACGGGTGCGCGACCGGCGGCGCCACGCGCGCGCCAGCGGAGCTACGCCGGCGGCATGATACTCGGGACGGCGAGCCCGTCGCGGCGGCGGTAGAGCGTGAAATCTGCGCGGTCGATCGTGAGTAGGCGGGCGCGTGGATGGCGCTGGGAGAGAATCACGAGCGAGGCGTCGGCGGCGTCCATACGCGGGGCGTATTTCGCTGCCAGTTCGGCGGCGCGGGCGATGTGCGCGGGAAACACGGGCGCGAAGCGGACGTGGCCGGCCTGAATCGCCGTGAAGAGCTGGAGCAGCGCATCGAGGCGCGGCTTGAGCAGATGGGCGACCTCCGCGAACACCGTCTCGGTGGTGTAGACAGGGGCGCCGAGCGAATCGAGCGCCGCGCGGCTCCACGTGTGCCAGCGATCTTCGGGCCAGATGGCGGCGACGAGCGGGCCGGCGTCGCAGAGATACCTAATTTCCGAAGCCTTCACGCGTGGAAAGGTCGGTCGCGGCGTTGCGCACGGGTTTCACCGGCGGGAGCGAGGCGAAGAACCCCGCCCAGTCCACGCGACCGGTATCGCGGCGCGCGGCGGTGCGGAGGTAGTCGGACAGGGTCTGGCCGTTGCGGCGGGCGGCGGCGGCGAACTGGCGCTTCTCGGCGACGGTGAGGCGGACGGTGGCGTGCGGCATGGCGTGTCACGGATGTAACACGTCGTCCCGGCCGTCAACCGTGGGTTGTCTCACTGCGGCGCGCGCCGCCCGCTCGTCAGCCGAGCGCCTGCGCCAAGTCCGCGATCAAGTCGCCGGCGTCCTCGATGCCGACGGAGAGGCGCAACAAATCCGGCGGCGTGCCACTGCCCGGCGCTTCCACGCTCGCGCGGTGCTCGATCAGGCTCTCCACGCCGCCGAGCGAGGTGGCGCGTTTCCAGAGCTGCACGCGGCGGACGACGTTGAGCGCGGCGGGCGCGCCGCCGCGCACGCGCAGCGAGAGCATCCCGCCGAAACCGCCGCGCATCTGGCGCGATGCCACCGCGTGGCCCGGATCGTCGGCGAGGCCGGGGTAGAGCACGGCGAGCACGCCGGAGTGCGCGGAGAAATTCTCCGCGATGCGCTGGGCGTTGGCGCACTGCGCGCCCACGCGCACGAACAGCGTCCGCATCCCGCGCAACAACAGCCACGCCTCAAACGGCCCGAGCACCGCGCCGCCCTGCGCGCGGACGAGCCGGAGCCGCGCCCAGAACTCGTCCGGCGCGCGCGTCGTGAGCGTGCCGGCGACGACGTCCGAGTGGCCGTTGAGATACTTGGTGGCCGAGTGCATCACGAGGTCCGCGCCGAGCGCGAGCGGCTGGCTGAGCACGGGCGTGGCAAACGTGGAGTCGACCGCGAGCCGCGCGCCGCCCGCGTGCGCGATCGTGGCGAGTGCGGCGATGTCGGCGACGGCGAGGGTGGGATTCGCGGGCGTCTCGATCCAGATGAGCTTGGTGACGCCGGGGCGGATCGCGGCGGCGACGAGCGCGGGTTGCGCGGTGTCGACGGTTTCGATTTTCAAACCCCACCGCGCGCCCCAGTCGTGGAGCCAACTGCGCAGCGCCCAGTAAAACACCGGCGGCACGATCACGTGATCGCCGGGCGCGAGCGCCTGAAACACCGCCGTCGCCGCCGCCATGCCCGAGGCAAACACGAGCGACGCCGCGCCGCCCTCGAGCTGCGTGAGGAGCGCCTCGCAGGCCTCGTAGTTGGGGTTGTCGGCGCGCGAGTAGAGGCGGGCGGGGTTGAGCAACGCGTTCTCCGCGTCGCGCTCGTAGGTGGTCGAGGGCTGGATCGCGGGGACGATGGCGCCGTGGACGGGATCGAGGCCAACCGCGCCGTGGGCGGCGAGCGTGGCGGGATGGCGGTCGGGATTGTTGTTCATGGGCGGCAGGCGCAGTCCGGCGCGGCGCGCAGCGTGGTTCAACGGCAAACTCACCCACGCCTTCGCCGCGCCGCTCGCGGACGATCGGCGCGCTTTCGCGTCGCCGCGCCGCTATCGCGGGCGGTCCGGTGGCGCGGTGCGTTTTGGCTTTTTCTTGCTTGCTCAGGCGCGAATGGGGCGGTCGTTTTTTCCCATGATTATCGCGCCTTTGTCCGCGATGCTGCGGCGGTCGAACCGCACCGCTGCCGTGGCTCGCTCCCTCCCGAAATCATCCTTCTTGATCCTTTTGCTGGCGGCCGCGCTCGTCGCCGCGCCGACGCTCTGGGCCCAGTCCGCCCGCCTCGTCAACATCTCTACGCGCGGCTCGGTGGGGACCGACGCCAGCATTCTCATCGGCGGCTTCGTCATCGGCGGCGACGCGAAGACCGTGCTTGTCCGCGCCATCGGCCCCGGTCTCGCCGGCTTCGGTGTCGCGGGAACCTTACCCGATCCGACGCTCAGCATTTTCAATTCCGCCGGCACCGTCGTCGCCACGAATGACAACTGGAACGCCCCCGATGCCGCGACCTTCGCGCAGGTCGGCGCCTTTCCGCTCACGGCCGGGAGCCGCGATGCCGTGGTCGTCGCCACCCTCCAGCCCGGCTCCTACACGGCGCAAATTTCCGGCCTCGGCGCGACGCGGACCGGCGTCGCGATTCTTGAAGTCTACGACGTGAGTGGCGCGGGCCAGCTCGTGAACATCGCTACCCGCCTCACGGTCGGCACGGGGGCGAATGCCGCCATCGCGGGCTTCGTCGTCGCGCCGGGCGCCGGCACGCGCAAGCTCCTTGTCCGCGGCATCGGCCCCGCCCTTGCGGGCTTCGGTCTCAGCGGCACGCTCGCCGATCCAAAGTTGACCGTGCTCGACGCCGCTGGCGGCGAAATCGCCGGCGCTTCGGCCAACGGCAGTGCGACCGCCCTCTCCTCGGCCGCCGGTCAGGCCGGCGCGTTTGCGACCAGCGCGCGCGATACGGCCGTCATCGTCAACGTCGCGCCCGGCGCCTACACCGTGCAGCTCGCCGGCGACAGCGGCACGACCTCGGGCATCGCGCTCATCGAGGTTTACGACATCACCGCGACCACTGGCACGCCGCCCGCCTTCGGCCAGTCGCAGCGACTCTTCTTCACCAACCTGCGCTCGGGCGCCGCCGGCTCGACGGCGTCGGGATATGCGACCGTGCTGTTCGATCCCAACACCAACACGGCCACGGTCAGCGTTTCGTTTTCGAATCTCTCCTCCACCCAGTCCGGCGCGCACCTCGTGCTCGGCGCCGCGGGCGGCAACGGCACCTTCGTGCTCGACCTGCCGCGCGGCCAGGTGAGCGGAGCCAATTGGTCGATCGTCCAGAAGGGCCCCTACTCGGTTAGCGACATCGTCGCGGCACTGCTCACCGGCGACGTCTCCGTGCAAATCGACACCGCCAGTTTCCCTGCGGGTGAGCTGCGTTCCTCGCTTCTGCCCACGCGCGGCTCGTCCACATTCACCACCCCCGCCGCGCCACCCGCGCTCGCCGCCGGTGCGCTCACCGCGCCCACGCAGACCGACGCCGCGCGTTTCCTCACCCAAGCGACCTTCGGTCCGACCGCCGCCACGATTGCTGCGCTTCAGGCCCGCGGCATCAACGGCTGGCTCGACGATCAGATGGCAACGCCGATGTCTTCGACGCTCGCCATCCTCCGCGCCGACGTCACCGCGATCCCCAACGGCTTCGATCCCTTCCCCAACGCCGTCCAGCGCTTCGCCGCGCAACCCAACTGGCAGGCCGCGTGGTGGAAGGCCGTCCTCATCGGCTCCGATCAACTGCGCCAGCGCGTCGCCTTCGCGCTCAGCGAACTGCTCGTCGCCGGCGACGCCGCGTGCGACGGCAATTTTTATTTCGAGATGAAGGCGACCTATCACGACCTGCTTGCGCGCCACGCCTTCGGCAACTACCGCCAGCTCCTCGAGGACGTGAGTCTGAATCCCTCGATGGGGCTCTGGCTCACCTACCTGTGGAATCAAAAAAGCGATCCCGTCAAAGGCACGGCCGCTGACGAGAATTACGCCCGTGAGATCCAGCAGCTTTTCACCATCGGCCTCGTGCAACTCCAGCCCGACGGCACCCTGCTCCTCGACGCCGCCGGCCAACCCATCCCCACTTACAACCAGACGACCATCTCGGAAACGGCGAAGGTTTTCACCGGCTGGTCCTACGCGTCGTATCCCGAAACCCTCACCGATGTCCGTGCGTTCCTCGGGCGCCCGCCCGCCAACGGCACCAATCCGCTCCCCGATAGCAGCGGCTACCTCCAGCCGATGCGCAACTACCCCGCATTTCACGATCGCACCGAAAAGCGCGTCGTGAGCCTCGATCAAGTTCCGCTCGCGCAAGCCCGCCCCACGATCATCCCGGCCAACCAGACGGGCGCGCAGGATTTGAAGATGATGCTCGACACGCTCTTCGCTCACCCGAACACCGGCCCCTTCGTCTCACGCCATCTCATCCAGCGGCTCGTCACCGCGAACCCGAGCCCCGCCTACGTTTATCGCGTCGCGCAAATCTTCGCCAACGACGGCACTGGCACGCGCGGCAACCTCGGCGCCGTCGTGCGCGCGATCCTCACCGACTACGAGGCGCGCTCGCCTGCCGTGCTTGCCAATCCCGGCTATGGGAAAATCAAGGAGCCGCTCCTGCGCTACTCGGCCTTCCTCCGCGCCCTCGCGTTCGCCGCGCCCAACGGCCAGTTTCTCAACGGATTTTTCGGCAACCCCGGCGGCTACTACCCCAACTCTTCGCTCAGCGTCCCCGGTCAGACTCCGCACGGATCACAAAGCGTTTTCAACTTCTTCTCCCCGACCTATGCGCCGCCCGGCGCAATGGCAGCCGCCGGCCTCGTCTCGCCCGAACTCCAGATCGTCGATTCCGAAAACGCCATCCAAGTCCCCAACGCGATCGCCGAGCTCCTCTACCGCGATGTCGCGACTCGCCCCCAGCCCGCCACCGGCGCGTCGCCCTACGTCTTGGCCGACTACACACCGTTCCTTGTCAACGCCCGCAACCCCGCCGCGCTCCTCGATCAGCTCAATCTGATTTTCTGCGCCAACCAGATGACCGCCAACACGCGCACCCAAATCACCGCTGCGCTGCAGTCGCTCAACACCGAGACCGATCTCGTGCGTGTCCAAACCGCCCTCCAGCTCGTCGTCCTCTGTCCCGACGGCGCGACGCAGCGCTGAATTATCCCTCCACTCTCGGCTCTCACCTTTCGCCTCACCATGGCCACTCTTTCCCGCCGCGATTTCGTCCGCCAGGCCTGCTGCGCGGCTGTCGGCACCACCGGCGTCCTCTCCGCCCTCGGTCAACTCCGCGTCCTCGGCGCCGTCGCTGCCGACGGGCTGCCCTCGCGCGCCGCCGCGCTCCCCGCCGACTACAAGGCCCTCGTCTGCGTTTTTCTCCAAGGCGGCAATGATGCCACAAACCTTCTCATCCCGTCCGACACCGTCGGCTATGCCGCCTACGGCAAGGCGCGCGCCGAACTCGCCGTCGCGCAATCCACCCTCCTCCCCATCACGCCGCGCCGTTTCGCCGACGGCCACACCTACGGACTCCACCCGTCGGTGCCGGCACTCCAAGGACTCTTCGCCAGTGGCAAACTCGCCGTCCTCGCCAACGTCGGCACGCTCCTTCGCCCCACGACGCTCGCCGACTACCAAGCCGGTCGCAACCAGCCGCCGCAGCTCTTCTCGCACAGCGATCAGATTTTCCAGTGGCAGAGCAGCATCGCTGACCAACCGTTCGAGACCGGCTGGGGCGGCCGCCTCGCCGATCTCCTCGACGCGCAGAATTCCAACAACCAGATCTCGATGTCGATCTCGATGAACGGGAACAACTCGTTCCAGCGCGGCCGCTCCGTCGGCCAGTTCACGATGAACGCCAACGGCGCCAGCGGCATCGTCGTCGGCAACGCGTCGCCCACCGTGATCGGCACGCGCATCACCACCCTCAAGAATCTCCTCGCCGCACCCAATGCGAACGCCCACGCCGCCGCCTTCGGCGCCATCAGCCGCAAGGCGATCGACGACAGCGAACTCATTTCGAACATCCTTCGCACCGCGCCCACGCTTGCCACCGCGTTTCCCGGCAACCCCACCGCCGCCCGCCTCGCGATGGTCGCACGCCTCATCTCCGTCGCACCGACGCTCGGCCTCAAGCGCCAGGTATTTTTCGTGCAGCTCGACGGTTTCGACCTCCACGGCGCGCAGGCCACCGGGCACGGCCCGCTGCTCGTGGAACTCAGCACCGCGCTCAAGGCCTTCTACGACGCCACCGTCGAACTCGGCGTCGCGAATCAAGTCACCACGTTCACCGCTTCCGACTTCGGCCGCACCTATGTCCCCAACGCCGGTGGCACCGACCACGGCTGGGGCAACCACCAGTTTATCATGGGCGGAGCCGTGCAAGGCGGCGACATCTACGGCCAGATGATGAGCCTCGCCGTCAACGGTCCCGACGACACCGGCCGCGGCCGCTGGATTCCGAGCACGAGCGTCGACGAATACAACGCGACGCTCGCGACTTGGTTCGGTGTCAGCGCGAGCAATCTCTCGACCGTCCTCCCCAACATCGGCCGCTTCTCGAAGCCCAACCTCGGCTTCATGACCTGAGCCGGACCGCTCATAGTCGCGCGGCCCCCGGGGTTGCAATGCGAGTGGATGAGGCAGCCGAATCTCAAGTTACTGAAACTAGACGACGAGGCGTCCCGCCTCCTCCACGACTGCCGCCCGATCTCAGCCCGCCAGCAATCCGCTTGAGCCACGATGCGCCGCGCGTAGCGTGGCCGCACCCCCACCGCCTATGAAAACGTCGCTGCGCTTTGCCGTGTCCGTCGCTCTCGCTTCCGCTTCCACCGCGCACCTCATCGCGCAAGCCGTGTCGCCCGCGCCTGAGCCGCCCGCGTCCGCGACGGCAAAACCCGCCGTCACCGCCGCCGTCGTCTCCACGACGCCCGCGCCCGCGAAGGACGAGCCCGTCACCCTCAATCCCTTCGAGGTCGTCGCCGATACGCGCGGTTATTTTTCCGCCAACACCATGTCGGGCACGCGCCTTAACACGAAGCTCGAGGACCTCGCCTCCTCGCTCACTGTCGTGACGAAGGAGCAGATGAGCGACTTCGCGATGCTCGATATCAACGACGTGTTCGCCTACACCGCCGGCACCGAGGGCACGCACGACTACACCGACCTCGCCGTCGATCGCAACGGCACTGTCGCCGACAACGTCCAGGGCAATCCCCGCGGCGCGAACCGCATCCGCGGCATCGGCTCGGCCAACATTTCCTTTGGCAACACCGAGATGACCGGCCTCACCCCCGTCGATCCGCTCAACATCGAGAGCGTCGAGATCAGCCGCGGGCCCAACGCCAACGTCTTCGGCCTCGGCTCGCCCGGCGGCACGCTCAACATGGTGCCCGCCGCCGCCAACCTCGCGCGCGAGCGCACCTCGTCCGCGGCGCGCTGGGACAGCTTTGGCGGCAACCGTTTCGAACTCGATCTCAACCGCGTGCTGCTGCGCAACCGCCTCGCCGTGCGCGCGAGCGGCGTGCTGCAGCACGACGGCTACCGGCTGCGCCCCTCGGGCACCGACACCGTGCGCTACAACGGCATGGTGAAATACACGCCGTTCAAGGGCACCACGCTCGCCGGGTTCTTCGGATTCTACCGCATGGCCGGCAACCGCCCCAACGCCCTGCCGCCGCGTGACGGCGTCTCCTACTGGCTTCAGAGCGGCAAACCCGCGTGGGACCCCGTGCGCCAGACGATCACGCTCAACGGCGTCACGAGCGCGCCCATCACCGCCGACGCGAATTTGCCCGACTACTTCAACCGCACCTTCGCCGGCAACGCGCGCGCCCAGGTCTACGTTGACAGCGACGGGCTCAAGTTCTGGACGACCAACACGAGCACGGCGCTCACCGGGCCCAACGCCGGCAACCAGGGCATCCGCTCGCTCGCGCCCAGCCTCGCGTCGGGCGCGGCGCAGGGGCGCTTCACCAACCAACCGCTTTTCACCACCAC
>JBEANZ010000341.1:0-2519 GCA_041165185.1 Verrucomicrobiota bacterium
GTCGCCGTCGGCATGGTTTCCTGGGTCGAGGCGCTCGCCTACGCGAAAAAAGCCGGCCTTGATCCCGCGGCCGTCCACGCGAGCATCAGCGGTGGTGCCGCCGGCGGTTGGGCGATGACCAACCTCGCCCCGCGCGCCCTCGCCGACAACTTCGCCCCCGGCTTCTACGTGAAGCACATTCTGAAGGATATGCGCATCGCCCTCGAAAGCGCCGCCGAGCTGAACCTCGATCTCCCTGGCCTCGCGTGCGCGAAAAAACTCTACGACCAAGTCGCCGCCCGCGGCTGGGAAGACTGCGGCACGCAGGCGCTGTATCGGTTGTATGCGGCGCTGTGAAACGCCGCTCGACGTCGCGCGGCGCGGCGGGCTGAGAGCTTAGAGCAAAGAGTTGAGAGCCAGAAAAACTCAGACCTCGACCGCCTGCGGCCCGTCTTTCTTGCTCTCAGCTCTCAGCTCTTCGCTCTCCGCTCCCAGCTACTTCCCCCATCCACCCATGAAACTCCCCGCCGATTTCCGCCAACGCACCCTCGCCCGCGAGCCGCTCAACGGCACGTTCCTCAACCTCGGCTCGCCCATCGCCGTCGAGCTCGCCGGCCTCGCCGGTTTCGACTGGCTCCTCATCGATCACGAGCACGGCCCCGGCGGCGAGGACACCATGCTCCACCAGTTGCAGGCCGCCGCCGCGACGCCCGCGTTTCCCATCGTGCGCATCGCCATCAACGAGACCGCCCGCTTCAAACGCGCCCTCGATATGGGCGCGTTCGGCGTGATGGTGCCCTACGTCAACACCGCGGCCGAGACGCGCGCCGCCGTCGCCGCGATGCGCTACCCGCCACACGGCATCCGCGGTGTCGCGAAGTTTAACCGCGGCGCCGGTTTCGGCGGCGACTTCGAGGACTACTACCTCCACGCCCACGAACGCCTCCTCACCGTCATCCAAATCGAGACGCCCGAGGCCATCGCCAACATCGACGAGATCGCCGCCGTCGACGGCGCGGACGTCCTCTTCGTCGGCCCCACCGATCTCAGCTACAACATGGGCATCCGCGATCAGCTCGAGCACCCGCAGTTCACGGCGGCGCTCCAAAAAGTGAGCGACGCCGCGAAGAAACACGGCAAAGCCGCCGGCATCCTCGTGCACATCCCCGCGCTCGTCCCGAAAGTCCGCGCGCTCGGCTACACGTTCGTCGCGCTCGGCAGCGACGGCGGCGGCGTGCGCTCGGCCCTGCTGGGCTTCGTCGCGACGCTGAAGGCGAGCTAGTTTTCCGCGTCGTTTCGCCACCCAGATGAAGCGGGCGGCGCCCCGAAAAACCAAACCGATCCCCGCGTCGGTGCCGCAACCGGCGGCGCCGCCGAAATCGTCGCCGCCGCCCGCGCCGGCCTCCGCGCGCTGGCTCGGCCCGCTCCTCGCGGTGGTGATCGTGTTGGCGTATCTGCCGGTCTGGCGCGCCGGGTTCATCTGGGACGACGACCTGCACCTCACCGCCAACCCGCACATGCTCGGTGCGGCGGGATTGAAGGCGATTTGGTCGAGCGCGTCGGCCAACTATTTCCCGCTCGTGCTCTCCCACCTCTGGGTGATCCACGCGTGGTTCGGTTTCGATCCGCTGCCCTACCATCTCGTCAACGTCGCGCTGCACGTCGCGAGCGCGTGGCTGTTGTGGGGCGTGCTGCGCGCGCTCGCGGTGCGCGGGGCCTGGCTCGGCGCCGCGCTCTGGGCGCTGCATCCGGTGCAGGTCGAGTCGGTCGCGTGGATCTCCGAGCTGAAGAACACCCAATCGGCGGTGTTCTTCCTGCTGGCGGTGCGGTCGTTCCTCCGGTGGCAGGAAAAAACGGCCGGCCGCACCGCCGACGGCGCGTATGCGCTCACGCTGCTGTGGGCCGTGCTCGCGCTCCTCAGCAAGGCCTCGACCGTGATGCTGCCCGTCGCGCTCGCGCTCTGCTGGTGGTGGCGCGCGAGCGACTGGCCGTGGCGCCGGTGGCTGTGGCTCGCGCCGTTTTTCGCGTTCTCGCTCGCGACCGGCCTCTGGACGATCTGGGAACAGAAATTCCACTCCGGCGCCCTCGGCCTCGAGTGGGATCAGACGTGGCCCGAGCGCGCCATCATCGCCGGGCGCGCGATCTGGTTTTACCTCGGTAAACTCGCCTGGCCGCACCCGCTGGTGTTCATCTATCCGCGCTGGACGATCGAGGCCGCGCAGCCGCTCCACTACCTGCCCGGCGTCGCGGCGCTAGCCGGCCTCGCCGCGCTGGGCGCCGTCGGGCTCCGGCGCGGCGGCTGGGCGCGGGCGGGATTTTTCGCGGCGGGATTTTTTGTCGCGCTGCTGTTTCCCGTGCTCGGATTTTTCAACGTCTACTTTTTCCGCTACTCGTTCGTCGCGGATCATTTTCAGTATCTCGCGAGCATGGGGCCGCTCGCGCTCCTCGGCGCAGGCCTCGCCACGCTCGCGACGCGCGCGCCGGCGCCGTGGCGGCGGGCGACGGTCGCGGGCGGCGCGGCGCTGCTGCTCGCGTTCGCC
>JBEANZ010000342.1:0-6018 GCA_041165185.1 Verrucomicrobiota bacterium
GCCGTCGCCAATTGCTTTTCCAAAATCGCCGTCGCCAGATCCGACTCCTGTTTTTCCAAGGCGGCGTCCGTGCGGCCGACCGGCTGCTGGCGCGCCTTGCGCACCCACGAGAGCGCCTCGTCGAGATTGCCCATCTGTTTGTAGGTCTGGCTGACCGCGCGGTAGTGGTTGAGATTGAGCGGCTCTTTCGCGACGCGCGCCAGCGCCTCGTCGAGTAGCCGCTGGCTCATCGCATCACCTGTCACGACCTTCGACTGCTGCTCTAGCGAGATCGCCTGCTGTTCGTCGCGAATCTTGTCGCGGTAGCTGCTCTGGTTGTCCCAGCCGACCTTGGTGACGGTCTGTGCGACGGACGCCTTGCGCATCAGGCTTTGCGCGTCGGCATCGGTCGGCTTCGCCTTGAGAATTTCGTCGGCGACCTTGAGGGCATCCGCCGCCTTGCCCGCCGCGAGCCACGCTTCGCCGAGCGCGAGCAGGTTGGCGCGGTTGTCGGGCTCGATTTCGCGCACCGCATCGAGGGCAAACGCCGCCGTCTCGGGCAACGCCAGCCCCTGCGCCGCCTCGGCCAGCATCTTCAACGCCGCCACGTTCATCGGATCCTTCGCGAGCAGCGCCTCGGCCGACTCGAGCAGTTTCGCCGGCTCCTTCTTGCCGCCGAACATGAACGGCGCCGTCGACAACCCGCTCGACATCCGCGCCATGAACCCACCCTTGCCACGGTGCGCCCGCAACTGCGCCACGCGTTGCAGCTTCCGCACGGGGAAGCATCCCGGCTGCGCCTTGAGCACCTGCCCCGTCACCTCCAACACGTAGTCGATCTGGCCGCGCTCGAGGGCGACGCGGGCGTTTTCGATCATTTTTTGATGGCGGGGGTCGAGCGCGTTGACGGAAATTTCGGGCATAACGAGGGGACAGCGAAGGTCGTGCACCAAGGTCGGTCAACGCAAGACTGGTTCGGGCGTCGGCAAGTTACCTGTCGCGACGAAATTTTTCGCGGCGCGATGGCGCCAAAGATGGGGCGCGCTTGCGCACCCGCGCGGACTGTGGCCAGTTGCCGCCGTTAACCGCGTCGTTTTCCAGCCCCATCGATCGACCATGACTCCGAATCGTTTCGTTTTTTTCCTAGGCCTCACCGCGCCGCTGCTTGTCCTCGCGCCCGCCGCATTCGCGCAATCCGCACCCGCCATTCCCGCGACCCCCGCCGCCGCCGCCCGTGCCGACGATCCCATCACGCTCGCCGTGTTCGAGGTGACCAACGAAAAGGACACCGGCTACGTCGCCTCGTCGGCGATGTCCGGCACCCGCACCAACGAGAAACTCGAAAACCTCCCCAACTCGATCTCCGTGATGACGCAGGAGTTCATCCAGGACCTCGCGTTCAACAACTATTTCGACGCCGTCAACTTCGCCACCAACGCCGAGAACATCGCCAACGATCTCGGCACCGTCGGCGCCGTCGTCGGCAACCGCGGCGGCAATCAGGTCAACATCCGCGGCCTCGCCACCGTGCGCCAACTCCGCGACGGCTTCCCGTGGTATCTCTCGACCGACTCGTTCAACACCGAGCGCATCGAGTTCAGCCGCGGTCCCGGCGGGCTCGCCTACGGCGACGTCGACGCCGGCGGCATCATCAACATCGGCAGCAAACGCGCCTCCTACCGCCGGCTCGCCGAAGTGCAGGTGCGCTACGACAGTTTCGGCACGCGGCGATTTTCGACCGACCTCAACCTCCCCGTCGTCCCGCAGCGGTTCGCCCTCCGCGTGAACGCGATTCACTCCGAGGTCGAGCAGTGGCACCAGCGCCAGGGCCGCGACCTCGAGGGCTACGCGGGCGCCTTGAGGTTCGCGCCGTTCAAGCATCGGCGCACCGAGATCGACGCCGCCTACGAGACGGGCAACACCACCTATCACCTCAGCCACCTCGGTCCGACCGATAGCCGCGCCGCCTACGTGCGCGGCACCGGCACCAGCGCGCTCGACGCCGATCCGAATCGCCCGGGCGTGCAGACCAACGGCGTCGGCATGGTCCAGCTCCGCGTCGTCGGCAACAACCACGCCTGGACCGATCTCGGCGGCGTGATCAACAACTGGCAGTCGACCGCCGCGAACGTGTTTCGTGCGAGCACCACCGTCGAGACGGCCGCCGCCATCTCCGCGACCGACCCGCAAAATCCGCTGCTCATCCCGTTTCTCCGCGTGCCCGAGAGCATCATCCCGTTGCGCGAGGACTGGGCCGGGCCGGACAACAAGATGGCCTCGAAATACCACGCCTACACGATCGAGTTGAAGCACGCGTTTACGAACCGCTGGAGCGCGCTCCTCGCGCACAACGGTCAGTTCGACGAGACCGTGCGCCGGCAGGTTTACTCGAGCCTCGCGGGCCTCGGCGCGCCGGGGCGCAGCATCTTCATCGACGTGAATCCCGTGCTCCCCAATCCCAACGGCTCCGGCACCACGCTGCCCAATCCGAACTACGAGCAGTATTTCACCTATTACTCGCCCTTCGTGAATCCCGACGGCCACCAGATTTCCAATTGGCGCGCGCAGACTGTTTACGACGCCCGGCTGCCGTGGGGCATCACGCAGCGCGTCGTCATCGGCGGCGCCTACCGCCACGAAAAATATTATCAGGACAACTTCGGCTACGCGCTCAGCCGCGAGGAGATCGCCCGGCGCGGTTTTACTTCCGGTGCGCCGGCGTTTTTCACCAACAACATGGTTTACCCGATCCACTACCTGAAGGACGGCAACAGCGACGCCGCGCTCGGCTGGAACGTGCGGCCGGGCATCACCCAGTTGTTTCGCAACACCGCCGGCAGCGGCATCAACCGCCGCCTCGACCAGAGCCTCACCTCCGGCTCCGTCAACCTCCTCGGCGGCTACTTCAAGGACAAGGTCCGCACCAGCATCGGCCTGAGCCGCGAACACTGGTTGCAGAGCGCCAGCCTCGCCACGCGCGCCGACGGCACGACGAATGAGCAACGCTTCGTCGCCGCCGACGGCACGCTGATCGCGAACGACGGCACCGCGAAGATCGCCGCGCCGGTTTTCCCCTTCGCGAATTCCTGGAGCACCAACCAAACCTACGGCGGCGTGTGGCACATGGTCCCGTGGGTCTCGCTGGCCGGCGCGTATTTCGAGTCCTCTCAGTTCAGCGACAACTACGGCCTCGATCTCCTCGGCCGCGCGCTCGCGCCGCTCACCGGCGAGGGCGCCGACCTGAGCCTGCGTTTTCACCTCCCGCGGCGCGTCGAGGCGGCGGTGACGTATTTTCGCACGAAGCAGGAAAACGTCAGCTCCACCCTCGACGCCTCCGTGCAGGGCGAGCTCACCCCGCTGCTCGCGAAACCGTTCGTCAACCTCATCGACTACCGCGACCGCACCTCGGACGGCTGGGAGGTCACGGTCACGGCGAACCCGCTCCCGAACTGGACGCTCCAGGCCTCCTTTGCGCGCAGTCACATCGAATACACGCGCTTCTTCCCGCTGCTCGAACAACTCGTCACCGAAGCCCGCGCCACCGCGCAGCGCACCGGCCAGAACCCCGACACCGCCACCGCGATCACGCGAAAATACCTCGAGGATCAGGAGGGCGTCACCGGCCCCGACACCAAGAGCAACGCGAGCCTCGTCTCGCGTTACACGTTTACGCAAGGCGCGCTGAAAGGCGTGAGCACGGGCGTCGCCGCGCGCTACCAACGCGGCAAACCGTGGGTGAGCCTCGTCATCGCCAATCAGCTCGTCCGCCCCGCGATCACGACGCCGGACTACGTGCTCGTGAACCCGTTCGTGAGCTACCGCCGCAAGATCGGGCGGACGAATTGGACATTCCAGCTCAACGTCAACAACGCCACCAACGTCCACTCGAACCAGGGCAACAGTTGGCGCTGGCCGCGCTACACGGAGCCGCGGCAATTCGTCTCCACGGCGACGGCGGCGTTTTGAGTCGCAACACTCCAGCCAAACAACCGGCTTTCCCCGCCATGCGTCGTGAGTTGCACCATGCGCTCAAACCGAAAGCCCAGTTTTTCGAGCAGGCGAATCGAGCGCGGGTTCACTGGCGCGGTGAGTGCGACCACGCGCCGCAAACCGACGCGCCGCACCGCGTAGTCGAGCGAGGCCACCGCCGCTTCGTGCGCATAGCCGTGGCCGCGTGCCTCGGGTTGAAACGCAAATCCCAGGTCCACGTCCGCGAGCGTCTCGCGCTTGAGCAGGCCGCAGATGCCAAGCGCCGCGCCGTCGGTTTTTCGCTCCACGAGCCACAGGCCGAAGCCGTGCTCGCGATACATTTTCAGCGGCCCGCTCGCCAAATAGTCGCGTGCGCCGTCGAGGCTGCGGATGCCGCGGTCGCCGATGTATTCGAGCCACGCCGGATCGTTGACGAGGCGCAGGATGAACGCCGCGTCGTCCGTCGTCAGCTCGCGCAGCCGCAGCCGTTCGGTCTCGCCGATCATTGCTTCGCGTCGGCCCGGCCGGTGAAACCCGCCAACAGGATCGCGAGTTCGTCGAGGTCGTCGCGCGCGCCGTGTTCGGGCGACGCGCCGACGTGCCGGTTGAGCATGAACGCAAACGCCAGCCGCTCGCCCGCCGCCGTCGTCACGTAGCCGGCGAGCGAGTTGGCGTAGCGCAGCGTGCCCGTCTTCGCGCGCACATTGCCCTCAGCCGGCGTGCCCTTCATCCGCCGCCGCAGCGAACCGTCGACGCCCGCAATCGGCAGCGAATCGAGCCAGTCCTTCGCCGCGCGGTGCGTCGCCATAAATTGCAGCAACGCGACGGTCGCGTTGACGGTGGTGAGGTTGTTGCGCGACAGCCCCGAGCCCTCCTCGAAGCGCACCTCCGCTGCCGGGAGCTGGTTTGCGCGCAGAAAATCCTGCAACACGCGCACCGCCGATTCCTCGGCGCTGCGAAACGCCGGCGCATCCGCCGCGCGAAATTTTTCGCCGAGGAGGCCGAACACCAAGTCCGTCTCGAGATTCTGCGACGGCTTCATGAACGCCGCGACGAGCTCGCGCAGGGGAGGGGAGGCCACCTCGCCAATCGTCACCGCGCCGGCCGCCGGCGCATCCGGCCAGCGGCGACTTTGGGGCGCGCCGTCGACGCGGATGCCGCGCCGCTTGAGCGCCTCGGTCAACGCCGCCGCAAACCACGCCGCCGGCTTCGGCACCGAAACATCGAGCAACTCCGCCGGCGCGCCGAGCGGCATCGTCCCGAAAACATGCACGACATTTTCCCCGATCAGCCGGCGGCGCACGAGCTGGCGCGCCGTGCCGGCCGGCGCCGTGGTCGTGCGGTTGTCGATCACGAGGCCCGTGAGCGGCTGCACAATTTCGATCGTGCACGGGGCGCCTACGGTCGCGCCGGGCGTCACGCGCAGGTCGGCGAAGTTGTCCTCCAGCGAAACCGCGGAAATCTCCGCGCCGTAGTCCTCCTCCAAATCGTCCGCCGTCCAACCGGCGCCCTGCGGCGGTCCGCGTAGAAACGTCGCGTCGGCCACGACGCCGCCCGTGATGCGCTTCACGCCGGCCCGCTCCACCGCCCCGACGAACGGCTCGAACGTCGCCCAGAAGTCCTTTTTCATGCCGCGCGTTTTCCAACTCGGGTCGCCCCGCCCCGCCACGATCAGATCGCCGCGCAGTTCGCCGCCGGCCGGTTGCGCGGTCGCGAGCAACGGCGTGACGATGCGGAAGTCGCCGCCGAGCCGGTCGAGCGCGAGGGCGCCGGTGTAGAGCTTCGAGTTGGAGGCGGGGCTGAGCGGCCGGTGCGCCGCGTGCTCGAACCACGTCCGCCCCGTGTCCAGCGAAACGATCTTCACGCCCCACAGCGATTCGGCGAAACGCGGCGCGCCCACGTGCGCCGTGAGGCGCTCGCGCAGGCCCGCGAGCGTCGTGGGCGGCTCAACCTGCTGGGCGCCCGGCAGCGCGGCTGCGAAGAGCATTGCCGCGCCCACGGCGATGTGGCGGAAGGGGCACGCACGGCGCGCGGCCGCGGGGCGGGGGAGGGAGGGGTGCGACATCACGC
>JBEANZ010000343.1:0-5281 GCA_041165185.1 Verrucomicrobiota bacterium
TGACACTCGGGCGCTCCTTGAGCCGGTGGAGCGGCGCGATGGGAAAAAGTTGATCGAGCGCCCAGTGGTCGAGGAGCGACTGGAAGACGGAAAAATTGCAGACGTATTGATCGGCGAGGAGAGTTTCGAGGTCGTGGAGTTCCTCGGGCTGATAACCCGTCTTGCGGCCCTCCTTGGCGATCTGTTCGCAGATTTGCCAGAAGAGCGACTCGGCGGCGGCGCGGTTTTCGAGATCGAGGTAGCCGAGGTTGAAGAGGGAAAACGCCTCGTCCTTTTTCTGCACGGCGTCGTGAAAACGTTCGAGGCGGCCGAGCTTCGATTTGTTTTTCAACATCAGCTCGAGGTCGGTGACGACCTTGTGCTTCACCTTCGGCTGGTGCTGCTGGCCGAGGGACTCGCGCTTGTTGATGCGCTCGAAGACCTCGATCACGAGCATCGAGTGCGGGGCGACGACGGCGCGGCCGGACTCGCTGACGATGTCGGGGTGGGGGACGCCGGAGGCGTTGCAGATCTCGCGGATGTTGAAGACGACGTCGCGCGCGTATTCCTCCATCGAGTAGTTCATCGAGCTCTCGAAGTTCGTGCGCGACCCGTCGTAGTCGATGCCGAGGCCGCCGCCGACGTCGAGGTAGCCCATCGGGAAACCCATCTTCGCGAGCTGGCAGTAGAAGCGCGCGGCCTCGATGACGGCGTTCTTGATCGTGATGATGTTGGGGACCTGCGAGCCGATGTGGAAATGCACGAGGCGCAACGCCGAGGTGAGCTTGGCGGCGCGGAGTTTTTCGATGGCGAAGAGGATTTCGGCGGTGTTGAGGCCGAACTTGGCGTTGTCACCGGTGGAGGTCGCCCACTTGCCCTCGCCGCGCGTCTGGAGCTTCGCGCGAAAACCGATCATCGGCTTCACGCCGGTCTCGGCGGCGAGGCGGATGATGTCGTCGAGTTCGGAGAGTTGCTCGACGACGAGGATGATTTTCTTGCCGAGCTTGCGGCCGAGGAGCGCGAGGCGGATGTAGTCGTGGTCCTTGTAACCGTTGCAAATGATGAGGCGCTGCGCGCCCTCGTGCATCGCGAGCGCGATCATCAGCTCGGGCTTGGAGCCGGCCTCGAGCCCGAAGTTGTAGTCCTTCCCGGCGGAGACGATTTCGTCGACGACCTCGCGGAGCTGGTTGACCTTGATCGGAAACACGCCGCGGTAGTCGCCCTTGTAGCTCTCCTCCTTGATGGCCTTGAGAAACACCTCGTTGAGCTGGACGACGCGGTGGCGCAACAGGTCCTGAAACCGGATCACCATCGGGGCGGCGAGGCCCATGCCGCGGGCCTCGTTGATCACGTCGAGCACGCGGATGCCGCGGTCGTCGGCGCGGGGTTGCACGCTGACGAAGCCGTCGGCATCGACCGCGAAATGGCCCTGACCCCAACGCTTGAAACCGAAGTGTTCTTCGGACTTGGCGGCGGACCAGGCGGGGGAGGATTTGCTTTTCAACGCGGGGCGGGGAGGGGACTTATGGCTTGCTTTCGCGAGCGTGCATTCAGTTAAGTGCGCGTTTTCTTTTTCCAAATCACGTCCCACGCAATGCCGAAAATGTCCCTCTTGAACGACTCCGCCCTGTTTTTCGCCCAGCAACCGGCCGCCGCCCCGCAGGGCGCGCCTGCGGGGATGCCCTGGCAAATCCTGGTGTTCTACGGGCTGATCGCGGGCGGATTTTATTTCCTGTTCATCGCGCCGCAGCGGAAGAAGCAGAAGGCGCACGAGAAGATGCTCGGCTCGCTCCAGTCCGGCGACGAGATCATCACCACCGGCGGCATCTTCGGCACCATCACGAACGTGAAGGAAGACCGCTTCGTCGTCCGCATCGCCGACAACACCAAGATCGAGCTCGGCAAGGGCTTCATCCAGACGGTCGTCAAGTCCCAGGCGGCGGCGAAGTGACGCGGCCCACCCGCGCGCCGTCCGTCCGTCGGAGGCCCGCGCCGTCCGCGCCCCCTTTTTAACAACCCAAACGCACCATGCTCAAACGCCACCTCTGGAAGATCCTGTTCTCCGCCGTCATCGCGGCGTGGGGAATACGCGAACTTCTGCCCCTGCAAGACACGCCCTTCGTCGATTACGCGCGCGCCCAGGCGACCGCCAAGCCGGCGGATTTCGCCAAGGTTCTCGACAAGGCCATCGCCCGCAAAAAGTCCGGTCAAACCGCCAGCGAATATGTCGCGCTGAAGCAAATCGCCAAGGAGGAGAAACTCGATCTCGCCGCGTTTTTTCCCGAAAACCTGCGGCCCGAGGCCTCGCTCAAGAACATCGAGAAGCGCAACGACTTGGTCCTCGGCGAACTCCTCCGGCGGTCCAAGGCCAAGCTCCAACTCGGTCTCGACTTGCGCGGCGGCATCGCCGTCACCCTCGAGGCGCCGGACACCGCCAAGGGCGCTAACTCGGGCGACGAAGCCGACCGAAAGGCGAAAATCACCAAGGCCATCGAAATCATCGCCAAACGTATCGACAGCTACGGTGTTGCCGAGCCCGTCATCCGGCCTGTCGGTGATCGCCGCATCGAAATCCAGCTCGCGGGTGTCAACACCAAGGACAATCCCGACATCATCGACATCATCAAGAAGCCAGCGCTGCTGAGCTTCCACAAGGTCCACCCGACCCTCCGCCCCGGCCCCGGCGTCGAGACGCCCGTTGGCTACGAGGCGATGACCGAGCGCGACGAGGAAGGCCGCTTCGGTGGCGTGCCGCGCGAGTATTTCGTGAAAATCCGCTCCGAAATGGGTGGCAAGATGATCGCCGATTCCCGCCCGTATCACGATCAGGTCACCGGCAGCCCGAAGGTCACGATGCAGTTCACCGACGAGGGCCGGAAGCGTTTCGCCGAGGTCACCCGCGAAATCGCCGCGCTCGGCAACGGCGGCTCGCCCGGCCTCCTCGCCATCGTGCTCGACAAGCAGCTCTACTCCGCGCCGACCGTCCAACGCGAAATTGACAGCCCCTCCGCCGAAATCAGCGGCCGCTTCTCCGACCGCGAGGTCATCGATCTCTCCAACGTCCTCAACAACCCGCTCGACCTCGAACTCATCGTCAAGGAGCAGTATGAGGTCGGCCCCTCGCTCGCGCAGGACGCCATCGATAGCGGCCTCAAGGCCTCGGTCATCGGCACGCTGCTGGTTGCGGCGTTCATGGTCACTTTCTACACGACGGGCGGCCTCGTCTCGGTCGTTACGCTCGCGATCAACTTGCTCATCATCCTTGGCACCATGGCCAGCTTCGGCGCGACGATGACGTTGCCCGGTCTCGCCGGCATCGTCCTCACCGTCGGCATGGCGGTCGACGCCAACATCCTGATCTTCGAGCGCATGCGCGAGGAAATCGCCGCGGGCAAGACGCTCGCCGCCGCCAACCAAAGCGGCTTCATGAAGGCGCTCTGGACCATCCTTGATGCCCACGCCGTGCAGCTCATCATCTGCGGCATCATGATCTGGAAGGGCCAAGGCCCGATCAAGGGCTTCGGCGTCACGCTCGCCATCGGCGTCATCTCCACGCTCATCTCCGTCCTTGTCACCGCGCACCTCGTGATGGAAGTCCTCATCGAGGCCGAGTGGCTGAAAAAAATCACGATGCGCCGGATGCTCGGCGATTTGCAGGTGGACTTCGTGAAGTTCGGGAAGCCCGCCGCCATCGGCTCGATTGCCCTCGTGTTCGTGAGCTTCGGCTACGTGCTCGTGCAGGGGAAACACATCTTCGGCATCGACTTCGCCGGCGGCGACGTCGTGAGCGTCGAGTTCAAGCAGCGCATCGACACCGCCAAGGTGCGCGAGGTCGCGCGCTCGGTCGGCGTCACCGAAATCAACTCCACCTACGTCAGCCCCATCGGCGGCGGCAAGGAAACGCTCAATATCGAGACGCCCGAGAAACAAGGCCCGGTCGTCCTCGCCGCGATCCAGAAGGCGTTTCCGGCGGCTGGTTTTGAGAAGGTCGGCGAGAACCACGTCGGCGCCGCCGTCGGTGACGAAATTCTCTGGAACGCCCTCAAGGCCGTCGGATTTTCGATGGTCGTCATCCTGCTCTACATCGCGCTGCGCTTCGAATTCGGCTTCGGCGTGGGCGCGATGGCGTCCACGTTCCACGACGTGCTGATGAACATCGGCATCTTCGTTCTCTTCGGCCACCAGTTCTCCGCGCCGATGGTCGCGGCCATCCTTTGCGTCGTCGGCTATTCGATCAACGAGACCGTCGTCGTCTTCGACCGCATCCGCGAGGAGTTGAAGCTCAACCCCACCGGCAGCCTTAAGGACGTGATCAACGTCGCCATCCGCAAGGTTTTCGCCCGCACGATGATGACGGCGTCGACGACGTTTCTCGCGGCGCTCGCGCTGTTCGTGTTCGGCAGCGGCGTGCTCCGCGACATCTCGTTCTGCTTCCTTGTCGGCATCGTGACCTCGACGTTCTCGGCCATCTTCATCGCCGCGCAGGTGTTCTACTGGTGGCACAAGGGCGACCGGAAGCACGTCGAGTCGCACGCGGACGTCGCGCCGAAATACGAGTGGCAAGGTTCCAGCAAGGCGTCGGAATAAGCGGGTCGGGGTAAGGCGCGTTGCCCGCAACGCGCTTTCGGCTGTGGCGCGTTGGGGGCAACGCGCGCGACCCCGGACATTTCCATGCGCTGGATCCACACGCCGCGCCCGGCCGAGGAGGTCGAGGCGTTGAGCAAGCACGGTGGCGTCAGCCGCGTGCTCGCGGAGCTGCTGCTCCGCGCCGGCATCGACGACCCCGCGGCCGTGGCGCCGTTTCTCGATCCGGTGCTGGCCGGCCTGCACGATCCGTTCTTGCTGCGCAACCTTGAGGCCGCCGCCGCGCGCCTGCGGCAGGCGATCCACGGCCAGGAAAAAATCGCGGTGCTCGGCGACTACGATGTCGACGGCGTGAGCAGCACGGCGCTGCTCGTCACGGTGCTCCGGCGTTTCGGGCTGAACCCGCACTTCGTCGTCCCCCGCCGCAGCGAGGATGGCTACGGCCTCTCGCGCAGCGCCATCGATCGGGCGCTGGAAGCGGGGAAGCCGCACCTGTTTATCGCGCTCGATTGCGGGACCAACTCGCACGAGGAGGCCGCCTACCTGCGTGCGCAGGGCGTCGACGTGCTCGTCGTCGACCACCATCGCTCGAAGGAACGCGTGCTCGACGACGGCATCCTCATCAACCCACACGTCGTCGCGGACGAGAGCAACGCCGACGCCTCGTGGCGCCATCTGTGCACGGTCGGCCTCGTGTTCAAGTTGTGCCACGGGTTGT
>JBEANZ010000344.1:0-4868 GCA_041165185.1 Verrucomicrobiota bacterium
CGATGAGCGAAATGATGTGCGCGTAGGCGTAGCCCAGCCCCTCGAAAAACGCGCGGACCTTCACCGTGAGTTCGCCGCGACACGTGAGGAGCACGACGATCGTCGAGAGGATCATCGCGTGCGCCACCGGCAGCCCCTTCGCAAACGGCGCAGGCAATTCGCGGAACACGAGCCCCGGCAGCATCACAAAAATCATCGCGAGCGGCAGCGGCGGGAGCAGGGCCTTCCAACGACTCCCCTCGGCCGGCGGCGGCGTCGGCACCGCTGCCTCTGCCGATGCCGCTGCGCCGCCGGCCGCTGCCGGTGCGTCGCCCGCAGTGGTCTCGGTTGTGCCACCGGCCGGTTGCCGCCGCGCGGTCGCCGCGAACACCGCCACCGCCGTCGCGAAGCCGCCGAGCAGCGGCCAGAACATCGCGCTCAGCGCGCGCGTCATCGGCGCGCCGCTCGCCTCGTGGATCGCGACGAGATCGGCGTCGCCGGGATTGTAGAGCGAGCCGCCGCCGGAGCAGCCGAGCGCGAGCGTCGCCGCCGCGACCGCCGCCGGATAGCCCGCCGCCACCATCAGCGGCACGAGGATCGGCCCGACCGCCGCCGCGACGGCCGTCTGGCTGGTGACGGCGATGTTGGCGACGAAGCCCGCGAGGCAGCCGCCCGGAATGAGCAACCACCACCGCCGCCGCGCGGGCCCGAGGAGCAGTTGCACGAGCACGCGATCCGCGCCGGCCGCGCGCAACACGTAGGCGTAGCCCATCGCGGAGCAGATGGGGCCGATGGTTTTGCCGTTGCCCATCTCGGCGAGAAACACGTCGAAGACCACGAGCGGTTTCGCCGCGAGCGACGCCAGCACGAGCCCCGCCGCAAACAACGTGAGCCGCACCTCGACCCCGCGCACGAGGCACACCATCGCGAGCGCGATGACGAGCAGGGCCGCGGAGAACAGCATCGCGCCAACGTAGCCGCGCCCCCGCACGCGACAAGACCCCAGTCGTGGACGAGGCGTCCCGCCTCGTGTTAGGGAGAGTCCAGACGGAAAAGGCCCATGTTGTCACGAGTCCCATCTCCCACCTCCCTCCTCCTGCCTCCGTTCTCCGGTCTCCCGCCTCCCCATGCCGACCCCCGCACCCTCGCCCGCCCGCGCACCCGCCGCCGCCGCCGCCGACTGGCGCATCGCGCGCCGCGATTTCCTCCGCGCCTCCACCGCCTCACTCGGCGGTCTCGCGCTTGGCGCGCTCGTCCCCCACCCGCTCGCGCGCGCCGCCGCCGCGGCCAACGGCGCGCCCACCGCGCCGACCACCCCCGCCGCGCCGCGCGCCCCGTTGCGTTTCGGCCTGCTCACCGACCCGCACTACGCGGACGCCGACGCGAAGGGCACGCGTTTCTACCGCGAATCGCTCGGCAAAGTCCGCGCCGCCGTCACGCAACTCCGCGCCGAACGCGCCGCCTTCCTCGGCGTGCTCGGCGACGTGAAGGACATGGCCGCCGGCGAACCCGAGACGCGCACCCTCGCGCACCTCGTCGCCATCGAGGCGGAAATCCAACGCTTCGCCGGCCCCACCTACCACGTGCTCGGCAACCACGACATGGACAACCTCTCCAAGCCGCAGTTCGTCGCGCACGTGACCAACACCGGCATCGCCGCCGGCCGCAGCTACTACGCATTTAGCAGCGGCGGCGTGCGCTTCGTCGTGCTCGACGCCACCTACGACAAAAACGGCCGCGACTACGACCACGGCAAATTCGACTGGCGCGACGCCAACCTCCCCGCCGCGCAACTCGACTGGCTCGCCACCGAACTCGCCGCCACGCGCGAGCCCGTGATCGTGTTCGTCCACCAGCGCCTCGACGGCGAAGGCGACGCCTCCATCCGCAACCGCACCGCCGCGCGCGCGCTCCTCGAGGCGTCGGGCAAAGTCCTCGCCGTCTTCCAAGGCCACGACCACGCCGGCGGCCACAGCCTGATCAACGGCATCCACTACTACACGCTGCGCGCCGTGGTGGAAGGCACGGGGGAGACGAGCAACGCGTTCGCCCTCGTGGAAGTCGCCGCCAACCTCGACCTCACCGTAACCGGCTATCACCGCGCCGTGAGCCTGACGCTGCCGCGGCGCGGGTAGCGAAGTGGGGAGAAGCGAGCAAATGTCTCGGTTCTCCCCGTTTTCACCGAGTCGCCGACAGGAATTCTAAGCTCAAATCTGGCGCGCCTTTCGGCCGAGGGCCCGACCCCTCCATTGTTGGTTTTCTTACTCACTCAAGACTCAAGGCTATGCTCGAGGTGGTTACATTCTATGCATAGAATCGGCTTGGAAAGCGCTTTGCCGACACGGGCAAAGCATCCGGCCCGCTCTCACCGCCAGTGCTATCAACTGGATTTGCCAATAGCCTTGGCGTAATTCGGAGGCCGGTCAGATTGGATTTCCCCATGAAAAAACGAATTCTGATATTCTTGGCGTTCTCAACGCTGTTGGCTTTCACAGGTTGCTCCACCAGTTCCACAGTCATGCCAATGATCGGCGGAATCTATTCCATTACCAAGACCGGTGGTAGTTTTCTGACCACGATTGCGACCCTGAAACAAGACGCGCTGAAGGAAGCTACAGAATTTGCCTCGAAGCAGGGCCGGACTGTTGAAGTAGTTTCCGCCAACGAGGTCGCTGCAGGTGCAATGCGATTTCCACAAGTAGAATTGAAGTTTAGGCTCGTGCCTCAGGACGGGAAATAGGGCTGGTCCGAGATCGCAGCATGCTCTGGCAAGACCACGTGGCGTGCGGCCGTCAGCTCACTCAATATACCGAGGCACCAAAACCCCTTGATCGGCATGAAGGTGGCATGGGCGTCCCACCCATGTTCCCCAATCCACGGGCGGGAGCCTATGCAACGTTTCGAGCCCGTCCGCACCACGGAGGTTTCTCGCGCCGCCCCCGCTTAGTCGAAGATCGGGAAGAACGTGTTGAACGCTTTCTCGCCGAAGTGGCCGGGGTCGTTGAAGCGGCGGTGGCGGTCGAGACGATCGATGGCGGTCATCTCGTCGGCGGTGAGCGCAAAGTCGAAGAGCGCGAGATTTTCCGCGAGGCGGGCGGGCGTCTGCGTTTTCGGAATCACCGCGCAGCCGCGTTGCACGCCCCAGCGCAGGACGATTTGCGCGGGAGTGCGGCCGTGGCGCGCGGCGATGGCGGTGACGACGGGATCGCGGAGGACATTTTCCTCGGGCCGCGCCATGCCGATGGATTCGTAGGACGGCGAGCCGAGCGGCGAGAAGGCGGTGACGGCGATTTTTTCCTGCGCGCAGTAGCGCAGCATCCGCAGCTGCGTGAGATACGGGTGCAGCTCGATCTGGTGCACGGCGGGGCGAATCGACGCGTAGCTGAGCACATCGCGCAGCGCGGAGATGTTGAGATTGCAGACACCGATGCGCTTCACGAGGCCGGCACGTTGCAACTCCTCCATCGCGCCCCACGTGTCGGCGTAGGGCACGCGGATCGGTTTCATCGCGGGCGACGCAGCCTTGGGATCGTGAAACCACTCCGGCGGGTAGCGCACGTCGAACGGCACAAACGCGAGCGCGATCGGGAAATGCACGAGGTAGAGATCGAAGTAGTCGAGCCGCAGGTCGCGCAACGAACGCTCGCACGCGGCGCGCACGTGCTGGGGCTCGTGGTAGGTGTTCCAGAGTTTGGAGGTGACCCAGAGTTCGTCGCGACGGACGAGCTGGTCGCGCAGCGCGGTGGAAATACCGGCGCCGACTTCGGCTTCGTTGCCGTAGTCGCAGGCGCAGTCGAGATGCCGGTAGCCGAGGCGAACCGCCTCACGCACGATCGCGGGCGCGTCGGGCTTCGGCATTTTCCAGAAACCGAGACCGACGGCGGGAAACTGGCCGCCATCGGCGAGCGTGAGCGCGGGAGCGGAGCGAGAGGCGGGCGCGAGGGACATCGCGCGGAAGCTAGCGCGAGCGGCGCGCGGGCGTCACGGCGGAAGTGCGGGCGCGAGTCGGAGCAACGTGCGATCAGCTCGGGCTCGGCTCTTCTGGTATCCCAGATTCGTTCCGCACGCCGTTCTCGTCGATGCGCAGCGACCACGTTGATCCACGACACTGAAGCGAGTCCGGCGACACCTCGACCACACCGGTTTTGCGATAAGGTCATCTCGCTTTCCGGAATCGTCCGTATCGAACTCAGACGCGGTGACAATCATGCCGGCCCGAAGCGTGACCTCGGAGCCATTTTGGTCTTTGCAGGACTCCGTGTGCGACAAGCAAAGTAGATCTCCAAAAAGTCCGTTGAAGTCGGCGTGCAATCTCGGTGTTTGGAGCGGGTGCTTCATGGTTTTTGCCCAAAACCGCAGTCAGGCACGGAGGCGTGAAGCCCCGGAGCAATCTACAGTGCCTTGAATGGGCTCCTTCTTCGCAGCTATCGCAGTTTTGAGACCGTCGATGAACCAAGGATAAACATCGGCGAGGAGATACACTCCAGAAGCTGCCAAATCGAAATCATCATCGGCACTGAGGATAAACCGGAGGGAGTCTGGCACCTCATACTTCTGGGTGACCGCGATGTGATAGAACGCCCGTGCCACGATTGGTGCATGATCAGGATGCGCGGTAACAAACTCCAAAATCCTGGGCAGCGCATTTTCAACCGGCAGCCACACATCTGCTCCTGTGGAAAGTGCTTTGATGGCATCACTGACGTCTTTCGAGGAAGCCGTAGAAAGTTCAATCACTTCTCGGCTGGGCTTCGGTTCACCTACAATCAATTCGTCGGCCCAACGCACGACCTCCTCTGACGAAACGATGCCGATGTCATGGAGAAGAGACAGGCGCGCAGCCTCATTTTGAACGACTTTCGTTTCTTGGCCCATCGGTGTTATTGAGA
>JBEANZ010000345.1:0-5074 GCA_041165185.1 Verrucomicrobiota bacterium
TGGAAAACGAGAACCGCAACACGCTCGCCCGCGAGCTCGACCTCTTCCCCGGCGAGGACGAGCCCGCGCTCCTCCCACCGCTGCAGGACAACATCAAGTGCGGCAATTCCCTCATCGCCTCCGATTTTTCCCTCGTGCCCGACGACCTTGTGCGCGTCCGCGCCTTCGACTGGCCCGTGCAGTTCGACGCCATCATGCGCGGCGGCGGCTTCGACGCAGTCGTCGGCAATCCGCCGTATGTTCGGATTCAAACAATGCAGGGAAGCGATCCCGAGGCCGTGGAATATCTCGGCAAGGCCTACGCGAGTTCGGCAAAGGGCAACTATGATATCTATGTGTGCTTTGTTGAGCGAAGCCTGCGACTGCTCAATTCTGTCGGACTCAGCGGATTTATTTTGCCGCACAAATTCACCAACTCGGAATACGGCCAGCCTCTGCGGACCCTCATCGCCGACGGAGCGCACCTGAGTGAGCTAGTGCATTTCGGCGCGAGTCAGGTCTTCGAGGACGCGACGACTTACACCTGCCTGCTCTTTCTCGGCAAAGCGCGGCAGAAGTCGTTCCGGTTTGTTCGGCCGAGCGATCATGGTGCCTGGATCGCTTCAAAAGCTGCCGAGGAAGCCCGCGGAAACATCGAGTGCGTCACGTCGATGGCTTGGAATTTTAGCGTTGGACCGGGCGCAGCTCTAACCGATCGCCTCAAGGCGCTTACTCCGAGACTTGGAGACGTCGCCGACATTTTTGTCGGACTCCAAACCAGCGCGGACGACGTGTTTGTTTTGGAAATGGTCGCGGCTGGCCGGGGCGCGTTGCGGCTCAAATCGAAGG
Organism: Verrucomicrobiota bacterium; assembly: GCA_041165185.1. Classification (GTDB taxonomy): domain Bacteria; phylum Verrucomicrobiota; class Verrucomicrobiia; order Opitutales; family Opitutaceae; genus JBEANZ01. The sequence continues at coordinate 829 of JBEANZ010000345.1, forward strand.
TCCTCGGCGAAGAGATCGAGCTTGAGCGTGAGTTTTTGCACCCGCTCGTGAGCGGGACGGACATTCAAGGTTACGATGCGCTGGGTAATCGGCAGTTTATTCTGTTTCCCTACGCTGTAGCCGCCGAGAAAGCGTCGCTGGTTTCGTTCGCCGAAATAAGGCGCCGGTGTCCGAAGACCGCTAAGTATCTCGAAGCGAACCGAACTCGCCTCGAAAGCCGGGAGAACGGAAAGTTTCGCGACGCCGAGTGGTATCGGTTTGGGCGCAGTCAGAATCTCGGAATCCAAGAACGAACAAAACTGTGCGTTCCGCGATTGGTCGACAGACTTTGCGCTGCATACGACGCCAAGGGCGCTACCTACCTCGATAATGTCGATGTCGGTGGCGTGACACTGAAGCCAAACGCCGTGAAGCATGACCTGCGCTATCTGCTCGGCTTGCTGAACTCGCGTTTGATTGGATGGTTTTTTCCCAGCGTGAGCGCACCCTTTCGTGGGGGATGGATGAGTGCGAACCGGCAGTTTTTGTCGTTGGTTCCGTTTCGCCAAATTGATTTCGACGCTAAACCCGACCGCGCCCGCCACGACCGCCTCGTCGCCCTCGTGGACAAGATGCTCGCGTTGACGCCGAAGCTCCGCGCCGCGACCGTCGACAGCGAGCGCGCGACCCTCCAGAACGCCGTCGCCGCCACCGACCGCGCCATCGACGCCCTCGTTTACGAACTCTATGCCCTCACCCCGGAAGAAATCGCCCTCGTCGAAGGCGCGGGAACTGCCGCTCCCGCGCCCGAAGCGGTCTGACCCGCCCCTCCCCCGCCTGCCCACCGACCCGCGCACGTGGCCCGCTGCGCGCCGCGGGATCGGTTCGGTGGCGCGGCATTTTTTCGAGCGCCCGCAATCGCCGTTGCCGGAAAACCACGCGCTCACTCCCGAATTCGTCGCCGAGTCGGTGGTGCGCGAGGTGTCGCTCGCGCTCGGCCTCGCGCGTTTCCCGGAGAAACGCTGGGCCGACTGGCTCGCCCGCCGGGCGCACGCGCTCTATCGCCTGCACCGGCGGTTCCGGGCGCGGTTGAACGGGCCGCAGGGCCGCGGGCATTGCGCGGTGTGCATGCGCCACTGGCTTTACATCGCGCTCCACAAAACCCGCTGGCGCTACGCTACCGTGCTCCCCGAGACGATGTGGAGCGGCCACGCGCCCACGCGCGGCAGCCTTACCCCATGGAAAATTTGGCGCCTGCCCGCGGCCGCCCGGCGGCGCCGGGTCGCCGGTTGAGGGAGTTGCTCCATCGCCGCGATTTTCTGTTACCCCGCTTGCACCCCCGCGTCTCGCCGTCACCACTCTCCCCCGCCCTCTCCCGCCCCGCATGAATCTCCTCCAGCTCTCGCTGCGCCGCCCCCTCACGATCATCGTGCTCATCCTGGCCGTCGTGCTCGGCGCGGGCCTCGCCCTCCAACGCATGGCGCGCGACATTTTCCCCCCGCTCGGCGTGCCGACCATCTACGTGGCGCAGCCATTCGGCGGCATGGATCCCGCGCAGATGGAGGGCTACCTCACTTACTACTACGAGTATCACTTCCTCTACATCACTGGCATCGAGCACGTGGAGTCGAAGTCCATCCAGGGCGCTTCGATCATGAAGCTCCAGTTTCACCCGGGCACCGACATGTCGCAGGCGCTCTCGGAGACTGTCGCCTACGTGAACCGCGCGCGCGCCTTCATGCCGCCGGGCACGCCGGGGCCGTTCGTCACGCGCTTCGACGCCGGCAGCGTGCCCGTGGGCCATCTCGTTTTCTCCACGGAAAACCCCGCGCGCACCGTCGGCCAGATGCAGGACGCCGCGCTCAACATGGTCCGCCCGCTCTTCGCCACGCTCCCCGGCGTCTCGGCCCCGCCGCCCTTCGGCGGCAGCGCGCGCACCATCGTCATCAACATCAAACCCGACCGCCTCCGCGCCTACGGCCTCACCCCCGACGAGGTCACGCAGGCCCTCGCCTCGAGCAACGCCCTCAGCCCCTCGGGCAACATGAACCTCGGCGACCGTTACCCGATCGTGCCGGTCAACGCCGTCCCGAAAAACATCCGCGACCTCGAGGGCACCGTCCTCCGCGCGCGCGGCGACGCCGCGATTTTTCTCCGCGATGTCGCCTCCGTCGAGGACGCCTCCGACCTCGTCACCTCCTACGCCCTCGTGAACGGCAAGCGCACCGTTTACATGCCCGTCACCAAACGCTCCGACGCCTCCACCCTCGCCGTCGTCGATCTCGTGCGCAAGAGCCTCCCGAAATTCAAGGCCGCCGTCCCCGACGACATCAACGTCACCTACGAGTTCGACCAATCCCCCGTCGTCGTGCAGGCCATCGCGAGCCTCACCAAGGAGGGCGTGATCGGCGCCGTGCTCACCGGCCTGATGGTGCTCTTATTTCTCCGCGACTGGCGCAGCGCGCTCGTCGTCGTCCTCAACATCCCGCTCGCCCTCCTCGCCGCCGTCTTCGCCCTCTGGCTCTCCGGCCAGTCGATCAACCTGATGACGCTCGGCGGCCTCGCCCTCGCCGTCGGCATCCTCGTCGACGAGGCCACCGTCGCGATGGAGAGCATCCACACGCACCTCGCGCGCGGCCGCAGTCCGGCGCGCGCCGCGCTCGACGCCACGCGCGAGACCGCCCTGCCGCGCCTACTCGCGATGCTGTGCGTGGTCGCGGTCTTCATTCCGTCGTTCTTCATGACGGGCCCGGCCAAGGCGCTCTTCGTGCCGCTCTCGCTCGCCGTCGGCTTCGCGATGGTGGCGTCGTTCATTCTCTCGAGCACGTTTGTCCCCGTGCTGACCGTGTGGCTCGTGCGCGCGCACGGCGCGGGCGCGTCGAACAAAACGCCCGGCGCGTTTGAAAAATTTCAAAACACCTACGCCGGCCTCGTGCGCGGCCTGCTCCCCGCGCGCTTCGTGATCGTGTTGCTCTACCTCGCCGCCACGGCCGGCGTCGTGTGGATGCTCGGCCGCGGCCTCGGCGTGGAAATCTTTCCGCGCGCCGACGCCGGCCAGCTCGCCCTCCGCGTGCGCGCCCCCGCCGGCACGCGCGTCGATCTCACCGAGGGCATCGCCCTGAAAACCCTCGAGCTCATCAAGCGCGAAGCCGGCGCCGACAACATCGCGCTCACCATGGGCCTCGTCGGCGTCCACGCGGCGAACTATCCCGTCAACCTCATCCACCTCTGGAACGGCGGCCCCGAGGAGGCGTGGCTCGCCGTGCAGCTCAAGCCCGGGGCGCGCGTCAACATCCCCGCGCTCCAGGAAAAACTGCGCGCCGTTTTCCTCGCCGAGCTCCCCGGCAACCGCGTCTCCTTCGAGCCGAGCGACATCGTTTCGCGCGTGATGAGTTTCGGTTCCCCCACCCCGATCGAGGTCGCCGTCAGCGGCCCCGCGCTCCCGCTCAGCCGCGCGCACGCCGAAAAAATCCTCGAGAAACTCAAAACCATCACCGCCCTCCGCGACGTGCAGATCGCGCAGAACCTCGATTTCCCCACCGTCGACGTGACCGTCGACCGCGAGCGCGCCGGCCTCATGGGCATCAAGACCACCGACGTCACGCGCTCGCTCGTCGCCGCCACGACCTCGAGCCGTTTCACGCTCGCCAACTTCTGGGCCGACGCCGGCACCGGCATCAGCATGAACCTCCAGGTGCAGATCCCGCAGACGCGCACGACCTCCCTCGACGATTTGAAAAACGTCCCCGTCGGCGCGAGCCCCGCCGGCGATCCGATTTTGCTGCGCGCCGTCGCGAGCGTCGCGCCCGGCACCGCCGTCGGCCAATACGAACGCTACAACATGGCGCGCGTCGTCTCCGTCACCGCCAACATCCACGGCGCCGATCTCGGCACCGTCGCCCGCGACATCACGCGCGCCCTCGCCGAAGTCGGCGCGCCGCCCGCCCGCACGAGCGTCGCGCTCCGCGGCCAGGTGCCGCCGCTCGACGATTTGCTCAACGGCTTCCGCAGCGGCCTCGGCCTCGCCATCGCCGTGATCTTCCTGCTGCTCGCCGCGAATTTCCAGTCGCTGCGCCTCTCGCTGGTCGTGGTCGCGACGATTCCCGCCGCGCTCGCCGGCACCGTGCTCGCGCTCAAGTTCACCGGCACCACGCTCAACATCCAGTCCGCGATGGGCGCGATCATGTCCGTGGGCGTGGCCGTCGCCAACGCGATTCTCCTCGTCACCTTTGCCGAGCGCAGCCGTATCCAAAGCGGCGATGCGCTG
>JBEANZ010000346.1:0-4024 GCA_041165185.1 Verrucomicrobiota bacterium
CGCTCGGCGTGCAAGTTTCCGCCGCCTACTACGGGCGCAGCGCGAACGTCTTCGGTGCCATCCCGTCATTGCATGTCGGACTGACGTTTCTCGGCGCGCTCTTCGCGTGGCGGTTCCGCTCGCTGCGCGCGGCGCTCACGACGCTGTGGGCGGTCACGCTGTTTTCCTCGGTCTACCTGAACCACCACTACCTCGTCGACGGGCTCGTCGGCATGGTGTTCGCGGCGGCGGTGTTTGCCGTGACGGAGTGGCGAGCGGTTCGGGCGGCGCGACGCAGCCGGCCTCAGAGCAAGGTGTGAAACAACTGCGCGAGCGTCTGCTCCTCCGCGCTGCGCGCGCGACCACGCGCCGCCGTAAACTCCGCGCGGCTGATCGTTGCGACGCGCGCGGTGGCGGTGGCGACGCGCAGCGTCGGCGCCCCAGCCGCGGTGGCCGTGGCCGCGCCCGACTCGCGCAGGAGTTGCTCGAAACCGAAGACCGCGCCCGCGCGTAGCGCGGCGCCGCCGGGGCGCGCGAGTTCGCCGTCGAGGAGCACGCCGGCGCCGGCGATTTCCGCGCCGGCGGAAAATTCCCCCACGGCCAGCGCGCGTGCGACCTGGCTCATCGCGCCCGGTGAAAGCGCGGCGAGCGCGCCGCTCGTGTGGAGGTGCGTGCAGAGCGCGACGAGCGTCTTCACCGGCAGGTCGGCGACGAGGCGGCCGTCCACGAGTTGCACGAGCCGGTCGGCAAACGAGAACAGCCGGCTGTCGTGCGTCACGAGCACGACCGCGAGGCCCTCGGTGTCGGCGAGTTTGCGCAGCAACGCGATCACGTCGCGGCCCGTGGCCTGGTCGAGGGCGGCGGTCGGTTCGTCGGCGAGCACGAGGCCCGGGCGGATCGAGAGAGCGCGCGCGATGGCGACGCGTTGCCGCTGGCCGCTGGAGAGTTCGCGCGGCAGCCGGTGCCCGAGATCAGCGAGGCCGACGGCGGCGAGCATCGCGTCGCCGGCGTCGCCGAGCGGGTGCGTGGCGAGGCTCGCGGCCATCGCGACGTTCTGCCGCGCGGTGAGGCTTTCGAAGAGATTGTGCTCCTGAAAAATAAACCCGAGCCGGCGGCGCACCGCGACCTGCGCCTTCGGTTTCAGCCCGCGCAGCTCCGTGTCCCAGAGGCGGATGCCGCCCGACTGGAGCGAGCGCAGCGCGCCGATAAGCGTGAGCAGCGTGGTCTTGCCGGAGCCGGACGGGCCGGTGAGCACGACGATTTCGCCGGGCCGCACGACGAGGTTCACGTCGAAAAGCACGGGGCGGCGCGCCGTGCCTTCGCCATAGGAGTGGCCGACGGCGGCGACATTGAGGAGCGGGGCGGGCGCGAGCATGGGCATCCGTTTCAGTAGAACAGCGACGCCGGATCGGCGCGGCGCGCGCGGGCGACGGCGCGCCAGCCGGCGATGAGACACATCAGCGCGGCGAGGCCGCACACGAGCGCGACGCGCGCCGCGTTGAGGTGCATGGGCAGCGCGGTGCGCGCCGCGAGGTAGTCGTAGAGCGCGGCGGCGAGCGCGGTGCCGAGGGCGCAGCTCGCGAGGCCGAGCACGGCGGCCTCCGCGAACACGATGCGCGCGAGCAACGCCGCCGGCTGGCCGACGGCCTTGAGCATCGCGAAGGGCCGCAGGTGCTCGTGCACCTCGGTGAACAGGATCTGGTAGCACACCACCGTCCCGATCAGCAGGCCCACGGCGAGCCCGAGGCCGAAGACGATGCCCGTCGGCGAGCGCGCCACGATGTCGATCACCTCGCGGCGGTGGAGTTCGCGCGGCGTAAACACGAGCAGGCGGCCGCCGGATTGCGCGAGCACGGCGGCGCGCACGGCGGCGAGGTCCGCCCCCGGCGCGAGGCGCAGCAGCCCGAGGTCGACCCGCTCCACGGGCTGCCCGGTGAGCGCGGAAAAATTCGCCGCACCCGTGATGGCGTGGCCCTCGTGGGTGAAGTTCGCGCCGAGCGAAAACAGCCCCGCCACCCGCACCATCGTGCCCTCGAGCCGTGCGGCGTCGCCAGGCGCGATGCGGCCGAGCTCCGCGCGGCTGCGGGCGTCGAACAGGATGCGGTCCGGCAGTTGGAGCTCGGCGCGGTGCGCGGCGATGGCCGGCACCGCGAGCATCGGATCGTCGAGCGTGACGCCGAGGAGGAGCAGGCGATTGCGGCTGCCGTCGCGCGGATTCCACCACGAGGCGCCGGCCGTGTAGAACGGGGCCACCGTGGCGACGCCCGGCACGTCGCGCAGTTGCGTGAGCCACGCGAGCGGAAACATCTCGCCGGACTTCAGGCTGGTCTTGGCCGGATGCGAAACCACGAGGTCGCAGTCAAACGCCCCCGCGAGGCGCGCGGCGCTGTCGTTGATGCCGTTGAAAAAACCCAGCTCGGCAAACATCACCACGACCGCGAGCGTGAGACCCGCGAGCGACGCCGTCGCGCGGCCGGGCCGGTGGGCCAGCATCCGCCAGGCGATCGTGAGCGAGGCGGGGCGCTTCATCGCACGTAGAGCGCCGCCGGATCGGCGCGGCGCAGGCGGTGGAACGCAAACGCCGCCGCGATCGCGCACATCGCGAGCGTGAGCAGCCCGACGAAGCCCGCGCGCGCCGCCGTCATCTCCACCGGGAAACCCGAGGCCCGCCGCAGGGAGGCCCCAAGGATCGCCGCGAGCGCGAGCGCCGGGCCGTAGGCGGCGAGCGCGAGCAGCAACGCCTGCCGCAGGCCCACGCCGTAAACCGCGGCCGCCGAGTGGCCGAGGGCCTTCATCGTGGCAAACTCCGGCAGCCGGTCCGTGATTTCCGCCGAGAGCGTCTGCCCGAGCAGCACCGCCCCGGCGATGAACGCCACCATCATCCCCACCTGAAAAATGATCCCGACCGGTTTCACGGTCAGAAAATGTCGCTGCTCGCGGCGGATCATCTCCGCCTTCGTCGCGAGCGTGACATCCGGCGGTAGCGCCGCACGCAGCCGCGCCGTGACCTCCGCCGGATCCGCGCCGGGCGCGAACTGCACGAAGCCCAGGCTCGGCCGATCGCGCGCGCCGTCGCCGAGCAGGCGGGCAAACGTGTCCTCGCTCATGATCGCGCTGCCGTCCGCGATCAGGCCGAAGCCGAGCGCGTAGTCGCCGACGATCTCGACGGGCCGCCCGGCGAGTTCCGCCGGATCGCCGACGGCCCACGGGCCGTAGCGCGGGCGCGACTCGCGGTCGAGGAGCACGGCGGCCGGCTGGCGCAGGCGCGGCAACTGCGCGTTGAGCCGCGCCTCCGCGAAAAGCGGCACCTCGGGCGAGACGCCGAGCAGGACGCACGAGCCGTCACCCCCGGCGCGCACGTTGCGCCACCGCACCGACTCGACCATCAGGCCGCCGACGCGCGCGACGCCGGCGACGTTCGCCGCCTGCAACAACCGCGCGCGCGACACGGACGCGCTGCGCGTGGCGGTGACGTAGCCGCGATCCGTAATCACGAGATCGGCGGCCACGAGCGAGTAGAGACGGGCGACATTGATCCGCGCGCCGTCGAGCGCGGCGGCCTGGACAAACACGAGGAGCACGGCGAACACCACGCCGAGCATCGCCGCGAAGCTGCGGCGCAACTGGTGCGTGAGATTGCGCCACGCGAGCGGCGGCGGGCGCATGACGGACGGCGCGCTCACAGCTCGATCGTCACGTCCACCGGGAGAAACACGAGGCGATCGAGCGGCTCGCGGTCCGCCATCACGACGGTGGCCTCGACGATGCGCGTGTTGTTGGCGGCGTTGGGGTCGAGGCTCTGGAGGTTGTTGCGCAGGATCATCACGCCCATCGCGGCGACGGTGCCGGGATATTTTTTCGCGAGCGCCGGGCTCGAGATCGTCGCCTTCTGGCCGGCTTTGATCTTGAGGGCGTCGGCTTCGTAGATTTCGGCGACGACGTGCATCACCGAGGTGTCGCCGAGCTTGAAGAGCAGGCCCTGGTTGGTGGAGGCGCCGGGCTGCGTGAGGACCTTGAGCACGCGCGCCTTGAGCGGGGCGCGGAG
>JBEANZ010000347.1:0-5442 GCA_041165185.1 Verrucomicrobiota bacterium
CGGAGCCGGAGTTGAAGATTTCGTCGGCGAGTTTCTTCGAGTCGACGCCGGCGATGGAGGAGAGCCAGGCGAGGAGGACGGCGTCCTTGCCGGTCGAGGTGGGGCCCTTGAGGTGGAGGGTATCCGAGATGAGGCCGGCCATCATGATGCCGGCAATGGCGGGGGAGGGCTGGTGGTTTTCGCGGCGGAAGAGATCGGCGACGATGGTGCAGGTGGAGCCGACGGGCTCGTTGATGAAGAGGATCGGTTGCGCGGTGTGGAGGGAGCCGAGGCGGTGGTGGTCGATGATTTCGGCGATGGTGACTTCGTCGGCACCGGGGACGGCCTGGGTGAGCTCGTTGTGATCGACGAGGACGAGGCGGGTGGGGGGCGTTTTGAGGACGTCGGTTTTGGTGAGGAAACCGATGAGCGCGCCGTCGTCGGCGGTGACGGGGAAGGAGTGGACGTTGCCGGCGGAGAATTTTTTCCGGACGTCGGCGATGCGGGTATCGGCGGCGAGGGTGGGGACGTTGCGCTCGATCACGCGGTCGAGGGTCGCGGCGGTGCGGACGACCCACGTGGTCGTGGCGGAATCGTAAGGGCTGACGATGAGGCTGACGCCGCGCTCCTTGGCGAAGTCGATGGTGTCGTCGTCGGGCTCGAGGTTGCTGGTGATGACGAGGGCGCGGATGCCGAGCTCGATGGAGCGGCGTTGGATGTCGTGGCGGTCGCCGACGATGACGATGGATTGGTTGGCGGGGATTTTTTCGCGGACGGAGATGCTCCAAAACGAGCTGAGGTCCATCGTGCCGAGGCGGACGAAGAGCTCCTCGATTTTTTCCGCGCCGGCGAGGTGAATGGGGCGGGCGTGGAGGGCGCGGGTGATGTGGGCGAGGGAGGTGTTGACCTGGCGCATGGAGCGCGGGTCGCCGACGCGCGGGATGAAGACGCCGCCGAGCGCGCTGAGCGAGACGATGCCGGTGAGGTGGCGCGCAGCGTCGGTGACGGGGAGGACGCGGACGTGGTGGCGGTCGATCAGCTCGAGGGCTTCGGCGCAGGTGGCGTTTTCGGAGATGGAAAACACCTCCGTGGCCATGAGGTCGCGCACGCGAGGGGAGACGTCGCTGAGGTAGTGCGGGAGCGGTTGGGGAAGCGCGCGAGGATGGTGTCGATGCGGGCGTTGGAGTTACCGCAGCGGGCGGCGACGTAGCCGCGCTCCCCGCGGGCCTCCTTATACGCCGCGTAGGCGATGGCGGAGCAGATGGCGTCGGCGTCGGGATTGCGGTGGCCGACGACGTAGGTCGGAGTGGCGGTGGCAGGCGGCATGTGGCGGGCCGGGGAAGTTGGGGTGCGCGCGGCGGACGGGCGAGCGTGATTTTGCTGCGGTGCGGCGACGGGAGGGAGGCGCGTTGGCGAGCGCGATGGCGACCGTGGAAAAAGAAAAAACCCGGTCGCGCGGGCGACCGGGTCTCTCAGAAACGACAGCTCGTCGCGTTCAGTTCCCTCGCTGGGCCGGGGTGCCGTTGGCACTGCCGAGGATCTGCTGGCCCTGCGGCGGCACGCCCCAAAGGCGGGCCAGAGTCGGCGTGAAAGGGATTGCCTGCTGGATGTTCTGGGTCTTGCGGCCCGAACTGTTAGACGTGAAGAGCTGGGGGGTGTTGGTGTTCGACACGAACTCTACGTTACCACCAAGAAAGCCCACGTAACCGCCCGTGTCCTTGTAGGTGCCGCTGGTGACACTCCACGCGCCAGCCGCCGCTTGGAGGCCGCGCGTGTAGACGACGGGCGTGGTCGCCGGATCGCTCGTCTTCAGGCCGCCCACGAACTCGTAGCTTGGCGAGACGCCACCCTGAGTGAACGTGTTATCAAGCGAGTTCTTCGGAGCGGTCGCGGCGAGCTGTGAATTGATGATCGAGATCGGGAAGGTGCCGCTGAAAAACGGATCGAGCTTCGAGAAGTAAACCTTGGGGTCGTTCAGGATGCCGTTGCGGGCGATGATGCCGGGCCAGAGCTGGGCGCGCTGCGGGGCGTTGAGGGTGGCGGCGGGAATGGTGGCCGGGTCGGGGAGCTTGTCGGAGTTGTCCGACGCGTAGATCATCGCGGCCTTCACGATCTCGCGGACGTTGGCGCCGTCGGCGGAGCGTTTGGCGCGGTCCAGCGCCGCGCCCACGGTCGGGAAGAGCAACGCGGCCAAAATGCCGAGGATGGCGATGACGGTCAGGAGCTCGATCAGAGTGAAGCCGGAACGGGAGCGGGGGGAGTGACGCATAGTGTTGGGAGAGGGGGTGCCGTCGGGAAGACGTGCAGGGCGCGGGACAGTTTCGGCGAAAAATCCCGAGCACAAGCAGAAATTCCGGCGCGGGGCTGGACAAAACTTTTTTCGCCACCGTAGGCTGCCCGGATGAAGATTTACCTCGATGGAAAATTCGTCGACGACGCCGATGCGAAGGTCTCCGTGTTCGACCACGGCCTGCTTTACGGCGACGGCGTGTTCGAGGGCATCCGTCTCTACGGGGGCAATGTCTTCCGCCTCGAGGAGCACCTCGAACGCCTCGAATACTCCGCCAAGGCCCTCCTTCTCCAGCTACCGCTCACGCGCGATGAATTGCGCTGGGTGACGTGCGAGACCTGCCGCCAAAACGGCCTCACCGACGCCTACATCCGCCTCGTCGTCACGCGCGGCGTGGGCGATCTCGGGCTCGCGCCCTGGCTCTGTCCGAAGCCCACCGTCTTCTGCATCGCGAGCAAGATTTCGCTCTACCCGAAGGAGCACTACGACAACGGCCTCGCCATCGTCACCGTCCCCACGCGCCGCATCGGCCCGGCCTCGCTCCCGCCCACGATCAAGTCGCTGAACTACCTCAACAACATCCTCGGCAAGATCGAGGCGAAGCAGTTCGGCGCGCTCGAGGCCATCATGCTCAACGAGCAGGGCTTCGTCGCCGAGTGCACGGCCGACAACGTCTTCATCATCCACAAGGGCGCGATCATTACTCCTGGCGCCTCCCAAGGCGCCCTCAAGGGCATCACGCGCGGCTCCATCTTCGACATCGCGCAAGATATCGGCGTCCCGATCCGCGAGAGCGACATGACGCGCTATGACATTTGGTGCGCCGACGAGTGTTTCCTCACCGGCACGGGCGCGGAAGTGATCCCGGTGTCGAAGCTCGACGGCCGCGTGATCGGCGACGGCAAGCCCGGCCCGATCACGCAACGCGTGCTGGCCGCGTTTCGCCAACGCGTGCTTGTCGAAGGCACGCGGATCTAGCGGGCGCGTCGAAGTTTGCGCCCGGCCAATCTGCGCCCCGCAAATCTGCCGCTCGCCAAGCTTTTTGGTTTCCTGCTCACTCTCGCGCATCATGCGCATTCTCGTCACCGGCGGCGCCGGCTTTCTCGGTTCCCATCTCTGTGAACGCCTCCTCCGCGACGGCCATGAGGTCGTCTGCATCGACAACCTCTTCACCGGCCAGAAATCCAACATCGCGCACCTGCTCGCCGACGCGCGTTTCGAGTTCGTCCGCCACGATGTGATCGATCCGTTCAAGTTTGAGGTGGACCAAATCTACAACCTCGCCTGCCCCGCCTCGCCGCCGCACTACCAGTTCAACCCGATCAAGACGATCAAGACCTCCGTGATGGGCGCGATCAATTGCCTCGGGCTCGCGAAACGCGTGAAGGCGCGCGTTTTCCAAGCGAGCACGAGCGAAGTCTACGGCGACCCGCACGTCCACCCGCAGCCCGAGAGCTACTGGGGCAACGTCAACCCCATCGGCAAACGCTCCTGCTACGACGAGGGCAAGCGCTGCGCCGAGACGCTCTTCTTCGACTACCACCGCGAAAACCGCGTCGATATCCGTGTCGTCCGCATCTTCAACACCTACGGCCCGCGCATGCACCCGAACGACGGTCGCGTCGTCTCGAATTTCATCGTGCAAGCGTTGAAGGGCGAGGACCTCACCATCTACGGCGACGGCACGCAGACGCGCTCGTTCTGCTACGTCGACGATTTGGTCGAGGGCTTCGTGCGCTTCATGGCGCAGACCGAGACCGTCGGCCCGCTCAACCTCGGTAATCCGGGCGAGTTCACGATGCTCCAACTCGCGGAGAAAACGATCCAGCTCGTAGGCGGCACATCCAAGATCGTCCACAAACCGCTCCCGAGCGACGACCCGAAACAGCGCCGCCCTGACATCACGCTGGCGAAAAAACACCTCGGCGGCTGGGAGCCGCAGGTCGCGCTCGACGAAGGACTGAAGCGCACGATCGCCTACTTTCGCGGGCGGGTGTGAGCGGATTTCCGGCCGGTTCTTGGCGCGCTCCGTGTGCGCGTGGACCGTGCGACCAAACGAGCGCTGCGCCGAACGCGTTCGGCCGTCGTCATTGAGCCGCGCCGTGCGGCTCCTCCGGCCCCGCCCCGGTATGACAGCCTCCACGTTTGCGAGCGCCCGGGGCGCTGCCCACGTTCCGCCCCTCATGCAGCGCACCTTCGCCACTCTCAGCCGGCCCGACGCGACCCGTTGCGCGTGCGCCTGCTGCTGCTGCCCGATCTAGACGATGGCCACTGCGGAAACAGTTTCACCCGCGGTCGACCTCGCCGCGGTGAACGCCTCGCTTGCGTCCGCCTCGGCCGAGGATCGCGTGGCGTGGGCCGCGCGCGAGTTCGGCGGCGGGCTCGTGCTCAGTTCGAGTTTCGGCGCGCAGGCCGCCGTCATGCTCAGCCTCGCGACACGCATCGTGCCGAACATCCCCGTCGTGTTCATCGACACCGGCTACCTGTTTCCCGAGACGTATCGTTTCGCCGACGAACTCACCGCGAAACTCAAACTCAACCTCCACGTTTACCGCGCCGAGCTCACGCCCGCTTGGCTCGAGGCGCGCCACGGCAAGCTCTGGGAGCAGGGCATCGACGGCCTCGAACGCTACAACCGCCTCGTCAAGGTCGCCCCCATGCAGCGCGCTCTCCGCGAACTCGGCGCCACCGCCTGGCTCGCCGGCCTCCGCCGCGCGCAGTCCTCCTCGCGCGAACGCCTCGAAATCGTCGGCCGTCAGGACGCCCATTTCAAAATCCACCCGATCATCGACTGGTCCGACCGCGACATCCACCGCTACCTCACGCAACACGGCCTGCCCTATCATCCGCTCTGGGATCAAGGCTACGTCTCGATCGGCGACACGCACACCAGCCGCCCGCTCACGGCCGATCTTACGCCGGAGCAGACTCGTTTCTTCGGCCTCAAACGCGAGTGCGGCCTCCACGAGGAATTGGGCGGCACCGGCATTTGACCTCGCGGCCAAAAACACGTTTTCTCTTCCTCCCACTTTTCAGATGACGCATCTCGACGAACTCGAATCACACAGCATCTACCTCCTGCGCGAGGCGTTTCACGCCTTATTAATGTTTTGATTGGTATTGTACATGTGTTATGTCTAGTAAGTCGTTCTTTTGTTGTATTAATTATCTTT
>JBEANZ010000348.1:0-12250 GCA_041165185.1 Verrucomicrobiota bacterium
GCGCGCGCTGTCGGGCGCGAGCCGCTCGATGAGGAACCACGTGCTCGTCCGCGCGACGCGCGCGCGCTGCTGGAGAAAATGGATCGCGAGGATCGCGGGCGCGGCGAGCAGCGCCCAGAGGCCGGCGGGGTTGGCAAAAATCGGCGCCATCGCGGATCAGTTGACGGCCTCGACGGCGCCGGCCGCAAAGGCCTCGCCGCCGAGCGCGGCCGTGAGTTCGCCCTCCGCCGCCACGCGCGCAAACAGCACGCCGCGCCGACGCGCCGCCTCGCGCCAGAGGGAAAAATGCCGTGCGTAGGCCGCAGCGTAACGCCCCGCCAGCGCCTCGTCGATCCGTTGGCGGCGCACGGCGGCGGTCTCGCAATCGGTGAGTTCGACGTTGCCGCGCCACGGGAGCGCGGCCTCCGCCGCGAGCGCGGGCGCGAGGATGACGCCGACGCCCGCGCCGGCCGCAAGCCCGGCGAGCGCCGCCGCCGGCTCGCCCGGAAACAGCAGATCGCTGATCAGGATTTTCATCGCGCCGGATTTCCACGGGAGCGGGCTGGGCGCGGCGGTCTCGCTGGCCGGCGGCGGCAGGCGTTCACGCCAACGACCGGCGCGCACCTCGTCGGCGGCGACGGCGTGCAACGCGCGCCCCGCGACCGCGTGCAGCCGCACCGGCGCGCCCGCGCGGTCGGCGCAGGCGACGCAAAACGCCACCAGCTCGTCAACGCGCCCGCGTTTCTCCGGCGTCAGCGCCATCGAGCCGGAAACATCCACGGCGACATCGACGAACGGCGCGACCTCGGCGCGGTAGAGTTTCATGGTGAGCGCGCCCGTGCGCGCGAACGCCTGCCAGTGGATGTGCCGCGGATCGTCGCCGGGGACGTAGGTGCGGTGGTCCTGGAAATCGAGCGAGCTGCCCGCGCCCGCGCCGAGCCAGTTGCCCGAGAGACCGCGCCATGCCTGCCGCGAAAACGGCAGCCGCCAGCGCGCCGCCGCCGTGTGCGCGCCGCGTTGCGCGGCGGAGTTGGGCGGGAGATCCGTCATGGTTTCCCCAGCCGGCCGCGCGTGCCGAGCAACGTGACGCCGCGCCAATACGGCCGCGACTGCGCCCACGCGGCGAACACCAGCACCGCGACCATCGCGCCCTGCCCCACCCTCTCGGGAGTGGACAGATTCGACTCGCCGAGCGAGAGCCAGAAGCTCGATACGGGCAGCACACTCGCGAGGCCCTTCAGCGCCACGTAGCCCTTGCCGAACATCGCATCCGCCCCGGCCGCGAGCGCCGCAAGCAGCGACAGCGCCCCGAAGATCGCGATAAACCACAGGCCCGGCGCGCGCGCCGAGACCCCTTCGAACAGCGCCATGATCACGACCGGAAACACAAGCGCACCGAGACCGAGCACGACGAGCCACGGCAGCCGCGCGGCCTCCGTCGCCGGCAGGCCGGGCACGAGCCACAGCGCGATGCACAGCCCGAGCGCCGCGACCACGGCAAAGGCGAGCGCGCTTGGCCAGCCGGGCAGGAAAAGCCGCCCGACGCAGCGCGCGAGCGGGCCGTGTTTCGCCCACGCCTGCCAGTGCGCCGCGCGCGGCGCGCGCGCGTCGATGAGCTCGACCGCGCACACGAGCGCGAGGAAGAAACCCGCAAACACCCACTGCGCGAGGCCCGCGCGGGGCGTTACCCACGCGCCCCAAATGCCCACGGGCGCGAGCGCCAGCAGCGGCAGGCCGCGCGCGAGCAGCGCATGGTTTTCCGCCAACGGCGCGATGCGGCGCACCGAGGCGGTGAGAAAAAACACCAGCGCCAGCGCGCCGTCGAAGGTCCACAGCATCGCGTCCATCGCGCCGAAAAAAACCGAAACGCCCCGGCCCATCACGTTGAACAACTGGTTCCCGAACACCACGGCGATGGTGATGACGACCTGCAGCACGCGCGGGATGCCCGAGGCCCAGAGGCACAACGCCGTCGCGACCGCGCAGCCGCCGAAGAGCAGCGCGCCGTGCCCGGCATCGGCCACGAGATCGACGGAGCCGGTGAAGTAGCGCACAATGCCGTAGGGCGCCATCGCGACGAGCAGCAGCCCGGCCTGCGCGACGAGCGAGAGCCATTTCCCGGCGACGATGCGCCACGCCGTGAGCCGGGTGAGCAACAACAGATCAAGCGACCGCGAATCGATCTCGGTCTTGAGGCTGCCGAGCGCGCGCGCAGGCGTGACGAGCAGCAGTTGGATGGTGAGGAGCGTCCAGAAAAAGCCGTTGGTCGCCGCATTGGAGGGGACGCCGCCGCCACTCGAGGACCACGCGCTCGCCACCGTGCCGACGAGCGTAAGCGCCATGATAATTTGAAACACGACGAAGGCGCCGACGAAGCCGCGCGTGCGCAGGCCCTGCCGCAGTTCCTTGACGAACATGGGCGGCAGCCAGGTCGGAAAATCCGAGCGCGCGGCGGCGGACGGAGTGGAGTCGGGATCGGCGGCGGGAGCGGGGGTCATGGGTGGGGCAAAGCGATGGGAAAAATCTCAAACGCCAAAGGTCCAAATCCCAAAGAAATCCCAACGGGCAAAGCCCAACGGTTTCGGCGCAGACGAGCGGAGCGGGCGGGGTTGGGGTTTCTTCCCTGAGTCCAGTGGGCCGCAGGCCGCCCGTTCAGAAGCCCCGAAGGGGCGAAAGTCGAAAGCCCGGGGCACCGCTCTGGGAGATGTCCCCAACAGAATCCAAGCCCTGAAAGGGCGAAACCCGACGAAGGTGTCGCCCCTTCAGGGCGAAGACCTTTTTCCGTCCCGATTCCCAGGGCGGTGCCCTGGGCTTTCAACTTTCGCCCCGTTGGGGCTATCAGTCCCACGGCTCTCAATCCGCAGAAAACAGTGAGGAACCCGAAGTCCCAACTCCCACGGCGCAGCCGTGCTGATCGTTTGGGATTTCCTTGGCGTTTGATCATTGGCGTTTGGGATTTTTCACCGGCCGTGATCAGGCGATACCGCCGGCGAGCTTGGGCGGGACATCCGCCGGCGTGCTCGATGGGCTCGGCGGCAACGGCGGCGGTTCGCGCAACATCTCCACGAAGGCCTCGTCGAGGCGGCGCTCCTCGCGGTGGAAATCCACGACGGCCACACCGTCCGCCACCAGCCGCCGCAACTCGGGCGCGAGCGCGGCCGGCTCCATCGCGGTGAATTCCGCGCGCGCGCCGTCCTTGCGCTCGGCGACGAGTTTCCAGCCGGGACGCACCGCGAGCCACGCGAGGAGCGGAGCCGCCGGGCCGTCGACCACAATGTCGATCGTGAAGGCGCCCGCGACCGAGCCGGCGCGACGGAGCGTCTCGGTGTTGCCGTGGTGCATCACCTTGCCGCGATCCATGAAGAGGAGGGTGTCGCACATCTCGCCGAGCTCGGAGAGGATGTGCGAGCTGATGAGGATCGTCTTGCCGCGCTCGCGGAGGACGCGGACGAGGTTCTTGAACTCGAGGCGCGCGCGCGGATCGAGGCCGGCGGCGGGTTCGTCGAGGATGAGGAAATCCGGATCGTTGAGCAGGGTGCGCGCGAGGCAGAGGCGTTGCGTCTGGCCTTTCGAGAGCTGGCCCATCCCGCGGGCGACGAGCGCGCCGAGGTCGGTGAACTCGACGACCTCGGCGACGCGATGCGGGAGTTCCGCGCCGCGCAGCCCGTGCGCGCGGCCGAAGAAATCGAGGTAGTCGCCGACGGTGGTGTCCGCGTAACCGGCAAAATGATCCGGCATCCAACCGACGCGGCGACGGACGGCGTTGGGGTCCTCGACGATGTCGACGCCATCGAGCCGGATTGCGCCGCCGTCGGGGGCGTCGAGCGTGGCGAGCAGGCGCATCGTGGTGGTCTTGCCAGCGCCGTTGGCGCCGATGAGGCCGACGACCTCGCCGCGCGCGAGCGTGAACGACACGCCGTCCACCGCGTGCACACCGCGGAAGCGGCGCGCGAGATTTTCGACGACGAGGAAGGGCGCGCTCATTTTTTTCCCTCCGGCGCGGCGGCGCCCTCGAGCACGCCGGTGAACACCACCTCGCCGTCGCGCCACGTGATCGAGTCGAGGGTGGCGAGGGGGGCGAGTTCGCCGGCGCCGCCCTTCGCGCCCCAGCGGCCCGGCTCCTGCGGCGCGGCGGCGGCCAGCACCGAGGTGAAACGCGCCGAGCCGCCGAGCGAAAAATTTCCCACCCACAGCTCGCCGCGCGTGAGCGTGGCGCGTTGGCCGGGCGCGAGCGCGCGAGCGGACCAGAGGCGGCCGCGTTCGTCCACGCACACGAAATCCTGCAACGGAATCGCGAAGCTCGACTCGACGATGGGCGCACCGTCGGCGGCGGTGCCGACGCGCGTGACGCGGCTGCGCGTGGGCACGAGGCGTTGCAACAAGTGCGCCTGCCGGTCGCGGCTGCGAAACCATTCGCCGGACGCCTCGCGCTCGGCGCGGAGGAGTTTCGCGGGGTTGGCGGGGTCCATCGCGGTGAAGGACCGCGGCCGGTCGAGAGCGGGCAGCGGGGCGAGCAGCGTATCCTCGGCGAGCGCGAAACGCGTGCGCGAGAGGAAGCCGGTGAGCGCGGCCTGTTCCTGAAAGACGGCGGCCTGATTGTCGCCCGGGATTAGCACGACCAAAGCCTGGCGCCGGCCCTCGCCGCCCAGCCCGTCCCGCAGGAAAATCGCGCCGAGCAGGAGGAGAGCGGCGGCGAACGAGATGAGCGGCGTCGTGATGAAGAGCCGGTGGCGTCGCCCCGCGGGCGCGAGCAGGAACAGGTTCACGGGCCCGGCGACCAGCGCGAAAATGATCAGGAAAAACGCGAGCCACGTGAGCGCGGGGGCGGCGACGCGCAACACCTCCGCGAGCGCGGAGCCCGCGGTGAACAGCAGCGAAGCGCGCGCCGGCACGCCCGGCGTATCGCCGAGCGTGAAACCGATGCGCAACAGGTCCGTCAACGTCGGCGGGGCCGTGATCGGTTCGGCGAGCGTCACGATGCGGCCGGCGCCGAGTTTTTCGGCGACACGCTCGCCGGGCTGCGCGGGCACGAGCCACAGCTGGCCGCCGAACGCGACCCACGCGCGGAGCGCCGCGCGACGGCCGGCATCGAGCTGCGCGAAGTCGTCGGCGGGGAGCACGAGGTTCGCAAACGCGGACCACACGCGCCAGTCGGCCGGCAATTCGGCGGGGACGACCGCGGCGAGCGGGGGCGTCGTCGCGCCCGCTGCCACGAGGCCGTTGCGGAACAGTTGCTCGTAGTTGGGCGACGCCCCGATGGGGCGCACGCCGCCGGCGTTCGGCGCGGAAAAAGCCTGCCGCGAGGACGCTCCGTTCACTCCGGGACCGGAGACTTCAGCGTAGAGAGACAACGGCATGGAGGCCCGCGACGCCAACGCGAGATGTGCGGTGGGGGCCGGCGGAGCCGCAGCCGGAGCCGACGCGGCGCCGCCGCCGGGGCCGCTCGCGCCGCTCATGATGGCGAGGGCGCGTGGCGGCGCGGTGGGGTTGGGTTGCGTGACCGTTCGTTGCCCAACGATGTTTCCATTGGCCGGGTCGATCAGGTAGGTGAGCTCGACGCCGGGCGTGAAGCCCGTGGGCGCGCGCGACGAGCTGCTCAGCGTCTTGCCGTCGGCCACCGAACTCGTGGTGACGACGCCGGTCGCGGCGTTGATTTCGCGCACGGTGGCGAACGTCGGACCGGAGACGAGCTTGCGCGTGGCGGTGACGGTCGTGCCCGAGAGCGTTTGCTCGAGCTTCACGGTCTGGGGCGTGGAGGATGCGGCGCCGGTGGTCGTCGGCGTCGGCGGCGTAAAGGGCGAGGCGGGCACGGTGCCCTGGACGATCGTGACCTTGGTGAGCGGGAGCGGGATGGCGGGGCGGTGTTGGCGACTGTTCACCTGGCCGGTCGCCGGATCGATCGTGAAGATGATCTCGGAGCCGGCGGGAGGGGCGGGCATCTGACTGGTGCTGTTGAAACCGCTGCCACTGGTCATCCGCCGCGACTGCGCGCCCGTGATCGCGTCGATCTCGGTGACCTCCGTCATGACCACGGTGCCGCCGAGCGTGGAAAGGCGCTCGATTGTGACGCGCGTGCCGGTGGGGATTTTCTCGATTTTTACGCGCGGCGGCGGCGTGAAACCCGGGATCACGGGACGGCCGCCTGCCCGCGCCGGCGGCGGGCCGCTGCGAATCGCGGCGCCGTTTTCCGGGCCGCCGGGCTCGGGCACCGGCACGTAAACCCACGTCTCGAGCGTGCGCCCGGCGGGCACGGTGATGCGGCGGGAAAACTCGCCCTGCCCCGGAAACTGACCCGGCGAGCCGGTGAGAAACCGCACCGTCCACGCGCGCTCGGCGTCGGCGGAATTTTCGATCACGACGCGCATCGGCGCGAAGCCAAAGCGCGGCGGCTCGGGCAGCGGCGTGATGATTTTGATCGCGACGCGCGCGGCGGGATCGGTGGGGATATTGAGCGTGACCTCGGCGCGCGCGAGGGGCGCGGCGGCGAGTAGCGCGGCGGCGATGAGAGCGCGCCCGCGGACGCACACAAACGCGAGGCACCAAGCGGACACGAGGCCGGGGGCGCGGGAGCCCCAACGGGGCGAAAAGTTGAAAGCCCAGGGCAACGCCCTGGGAAATGTGCCCCGCTGGAATCCAAGCCCTGAAGGGGCGAAACCGGGCGCGGCTGTCGCCCCTTCAGGGCGAAAACATTTTTCAAATCCAATCCCAGGGCGTTGCCCTGGGCTATCGACCGGCGCCCCTTCAGGGCTTCTGCACAAGTGGCCTTCGATCCACCGGAAACAGAGAAGAACCCACACACTCATGCGACTTTCGCGGCGGCGAGGGTGCCGGGGAGCGGCTTGGGTTGCGCGGGGATTTCCACGAGGAGTTTTTCGACGACGCCGAGGCTCGTCACGCCGTCGAGCCGCGCGGCGTGATCGAGGAGGATGCGGTGCGCGAGCACGGGACGCGCGGCGGCTTGCACATCCTCGAAGCTCGCGTGCGGCCGGCCGTGGCGCAGGCCGCGCGCACGGGCGGCGCCGGCGAGCGCGAGCGCGGCGCGCGGGCTCGCGCCGAAACGCACGCCGGCGCTCGCGGCGGAGGCGCCGGGTTGCGAGCCGTGCACGAGGCGCGCGATGTAGTCGGCCACGACCTCGGGCAAATACACGCGGCGCACGAGCGCCAGCAGCGCGGCGAACTCCTCGCGCGCGAGCACGGGCGCGACGACGGGTTCGTCGCCGAGGCCACGACTCAGGATGATGCGCTTGAGAACCGCGGGGGGATTTGCGTGGACGGAGAGCTTGAACAGAAAGCGGTCGAGCTGCGCCTCGGGGAGCGGGTAGGTGCCCTCGAGGTCGATGGGGTTTTGCGTGGCGAGCACGAAAAACGGATCCGGCAGGGCGTGGGTTTCGCCGCCGGCGGTGACGCGGCGTTCCTGCATGGCTTCGAGGAGGGCGGACTGGGTTTTGGGCGAGGCGCGGTTGATTTCGTCGGCGAGGAGGATGTTGGCGAAGATGGGGCCGCGCTGAAAAACGAAGCGGCGGCCGGTTGGCGTCTCCTCGAGGACGGGGTTGCCGGTGATGTCGCCGGGGAGAAGGTCAGGCGTGAACTGCACGCGGCGCGTGCTGAGGCCGAGCGCGTGGGCGAGGCCCTTGACGAGTTCGGTTTTGCCGAGACCGGGGAGGCCTTCGAGAAGGAGATGGCCGCGCGCGAGGACGCCGGAGACGACGAGCTCAATGAGCTCGTCCTGACCGAAGAGGACGGTCTGGAGCGCGGCGACGAGCCGGTCGAGTAAGGCGCGAGCGGCGGTGAGTTCGGCGTCGGTGGGGGGAGTAGAAACGGAAGCGAGGGCGGGTGCGACGGACGGAATGAGAGCGGGCGCGGGTGTCATGAGTGGGCGATTTTTTTCCGCGGATGGCGCGGATGGACGCGGATAACGTAGGGAGACTTGGAATCGAAAACGGAGGCCAATCGTCGTCGGTCAGCGGGGAACCCCGGCGCCATCGATCTGGACCAGAGTCGCGCACGCGACCGGGTTTCCCGCCATCTTGCCGGGGACATACCTCGCCTTGAGGATGATTGGCTCAGCCTGCTTCGCGACGACGTCGTCAGTTGCGTCGACGACGAATCCCTTGAGGGTTTTCCCTTTCGCATCGACGAGCACCAGCATTGTGATCGAGAGGCCGGTCTTCTCGCGGCCCCGGCGCAACTCGATGCTAAACGGCCGGGGCACCTCGGTCCAAACCGGCTCGGTAATCGGCCCGGGTGCAGTGGCGAGCTGAGAACTTTTTTCCAGCTCAGCAAGCTTGCGAAGTGCGGCGGGACTCAACTCGCCGGTTTGTTCGTAAGCTCGGTAAATCACCGCTGGGACCTGGTAAGGAGGGACGACGCAGGATGCATTCACCAACAACGCCGCGGCGCAAAGCAGGGTGAGCAGTCTCGAGTTCATTTGAAAAAATTCTTCAGCGCCGCGCGTTCGGTCGGGGTGAGGCGGTTGACCCAGGCGGCGTCGCCGCCTTGGGCGGGGGCGGACACGGCGCCGGCGGCGGTCGGCGCGGCGGCTTTCGCGGGGTCGGCGTCGTGGGTGCCGGCGGTGGTGCCAAGTTTGTCGCCGAGGGCGACGCGTTTCAGTTGGTCGCCGGTGAGGCCTTCGCCGATGCCGGGGCCGGCGTCGCTCGGTTGCGACGAGAGCATGAGCGGCGCGGTGTCACCGCCGCCGCCTTCGCCGCCGGAGCCGGGTTGGCCGGGGACGAGTTGGCCGTTGGGATCGGGTTGGGCGACGCGGCTGCCGGCACCGCCCGCGCCGCCGACACCGGCGGCCTGACGGGAGGCGCTGGCGAGTTGCTGGGCGAGTTGGTCGCGTTGCTCGGGCGAGAGATTTTTCAGATCGGCGGCGTTGGCGGGGAGGTGGGAGAGGAGGTCCTTGTTGGCGGGGAGCGCGCCGTCGCGGAGGCCGGAGAGCGCGGCGGCGAGGCGGCCGGCGGCGGCGGCCATATCGGGATCGGTGTGGGCGGAGCGGAGTGCGCTGGCGGTGGCTTCGAGGCCGCGGGCGAGCGCGGCGGCGGCGGCGGCGGTCTGATCGCGGAGGGCGTCGGCGGCTTCGAGGGCGGAGTGGGAATACTGTTCGTCGGCGGGGCGCCGGGCGAGTTCGCGGGCGCGCTCGGCGAGCTGCTCGACGGCGTTGGGCTCGGCGAGTTTGAGGTCCTTGAGGGCGGCGAGCATTTCCTCGGTTTGGAGGAGCGCGGGCGCGGGGCCGGTCGCGCGGGAGCCGCCTGCGTCGCGCGGTGCGGGGGCGAACAGCGCGAGCGCGAGCAACACCGCCGCCCCGGCGAGCCAGCCGGCGGGAGCCGCGAGCCGCCAGCGCACGACGGCGGGCAGCGCGGACGGCTCGGCGGGCCACGAGGTGAGGCCGGCGGCGGCGGCGGTGAGACGCGTGTCGAGGCGCAGGTGCGCTTCGAGGAGGACGCGGGCGTCGGCCGACGAAAAGAAGTCCCGCCGCGCGCGCCATGCGGCGGTCCCGGCAGCGGCGGCGAGCGTGCCGACGAGCGCGAGGCCGGCGGGAGCGAGCGGCACATCGGCGCGACGCAGCGCGAAAAGCAGCACGGCAAATCCGGTGGCGACGCCGAACGCCGCCGGCGCGACGACCGCGAGCCATGCCGCGAAATTGATCCGGCGGGCGAGCGCCGCAGCGCGCGTTTCCCAGAACCGGCGCGTGCTCGGGGCGGTGATCACGGGGCGAGACGCTGGCGGCACCGGCGCAATGTTGGCAAGCGCGGCGAAGATTTATTCGTGCAACAAAGGACCGCCGCCAACGGCCGAGTTCCCGGCACTGCGCGGCGCTGACGGGCGACGGCGCTGCGAGTTTCGTGAAGCGCGGCGTCACGCCGGCCCACTCGCTCACGCTCGCAGCTACGAGCGGGTGGTCGGGCCAAGTGTGAGGCGTCGGCTTGCTGGCGCTCGCCGCTACCACGTCTCGAGACCTTCTGGCTTAACGCTAGCTACCTTGGAGGACGTGGTAGTTCGCCATCGAGATGCCGCTCAGCATCGCACCCACGATGCCGAGGAAGCCTTGGTCGGTGCCGCAGAGATAGACGTTTGCGAGGGCGGTGCGGCCATCGCGGATTTTTTCCGGGGCGCCGTAGATGGCGCCGTTGAGGTGGCCGGTGTAGCGCGCAATCGTGCGCGGGGTAAACATGTCGGTCGTGACGAGGGCCGATGCGAAGGATTCATCCGTGACTGGCGGAAGGAATCGGCGGGCGCTCGTTTGAACCTGTTGAAACCAGTGTTGTTTGGCGGCCTGATAGGCGATTTCGTTCATGCCGATGGTCGGGAGCGGTGGAATCGTAGGGCCGGCGCTTGTCGCCGTGCCGTCACGCAGCGGACGTGATAATCGCGACGGCACGCCGGCAAGCGGCGGCCCTACGACGGGCGTGCTCCGCGGCGTCGGCGGCATGGCGGCGAGCCAGGCGGCGGGATTGGCGAGGCAGGTGACGCGAAGGAGACCTTCGGGCAAAGTGCGGCTGGGGCCGAAGTCGAAATTGTTCGGGAGGCAAATGACGCCGCTACGCAGGTCGACCGGGGCGGCGGGGCACCCGTATTGGAAGTGGGCGGAGTCGTTAAAGAAGATGATCGTGTCGTCGCCCCAGCCGAAGTCAGCGGGTTGGCGGTCGAGGACGGTGATGGTTTCGACGAACGAGAGGCGGCCGGGCGGAGGGGCCGGCTGACCGGCCAGTCGAAAGTTGGAAGTGTTAAGTTTAAGGTCGGGCGGCTGAGGGTTAAGAGCTGAGAGCTGAGAGCGGCCGCCCGATACTGCTGTGTTAGCCGAGCCGTTTTTCGGCTCCAAGCTCTCAGCTCTCCGCTCTCCGCTCTCCGCCAGCAACGCTTCCGTCTCCGGCGCGCCGATGGAGGACAGGATGTGGTCGGCGGTGATCTCCTCGCCGCTGTCGAGGACGAGCGCGGTGGCGCGGTCGGCGCGAGTGAGAATTTTTTCCACGCCGCATTTCATCCGGCGTTCGCCGCCGGCGGCGCGGTATTTTTCGAGCAGCACGCGAATCACGAGGCGCACGCCCTCGAACGGCCGCGCGAAGCCTTCAAGGTAGACCGCCTTGAACATGATCACGAACTGGCCGAACTCCATGTCGTGCTCGGTCGCGCTGCCGTAATACATCACGGGGCAAAACACCATGTCCTCGAGCAGCGGGTCGGTGAGGTGTTGGCGCACGACGGCGCGGGCGGACTCGGGTTTCGCGTCGAGGGACACGTCGTCGTAGGCGCGCACGAGCGCGACGAGGCGGCGGAAACCGTCGATCTGCGCGGGGAAATTCTGCGCGACTTCGCTTTCGAGGACGGCGAAGTCGTTTGTGAACCGCAGTGACTGCTCGCCGCGCGGGCCGAAGGCGATGCGCGACTGCTTCTGCTCGCACAGCGCGAATTCCTCGCGCGCGATGCGGAGCTGGCGGAGGAGTTTCGTGAGCGGCGTGCCCTTCACGCCAGGGCGCACGAAGTTCGTCATCGCATGGAGGCCGACGTCAAACTTCCGGCCGGCGATGGAGTAGAAACCGTTGAGGCCGCCGGGGGCGTTGTGGCGCTCGAAGATGCAGACGCGTTTGCCGAAGTGCGCCAGCCGGATGCCCGCCGCGAGCCCGGACATGCCCGCGCCGATGATGGCGACGTCGTAGTGCGAGCGGGTGTTCATCAGGTTCCGTGGGCGTGGTTTATCCCGGCGGTGTCGGACGTAAAGGCCGACCTACAAAAAAGGCCGGGAAACAAATCCCGGCCGGAAACGGCGGACGCGTGGCGCCGCCTCAGCTTTTGGCCGCCAGCGCCGCGAATTTCGGCGCGAGGTAGTCGGCGCTGCTGTCGAGGCTCGCGAGCTGGCCGTAGTCCTTTTCGGGGACCTCGATGCCGTGGCGTTTGCGCAGCTCCATGACGATGTCGAGGAAGTCCATGCTATCGAGCTGGAGTTGGTCGCGGAGGCGGACGTCGGGCTTGACGTTGCTCAAGTCCTCGTCGGGCGCGATGTCGGCGATGATGTCGAGCACCAGCTTTTTGCAGTCGTCTTTGGTCATGGTTGAGTCGGTCGCGGGACTTAGGCGGCAAAGCGTTTCACAATCAACGTGGAATTTATCCCGAGCATCCCGAAGGAATTGTTAAGGATCGTGTCCACCCGCGCCGCTTTCCTCGGTTGATTCAGCACGAGACCCGGTATCGCACAGAGCGGATCGAGATCGTCCACGTTGATCGTCGGGTGAACGACCAGATCGTCGAACGACGGCAAATTACCCGCGAGCTC
>JBEANZ010000349.1:0-3659 GCA_041165185.1 Verrucomicrobiota bacterium
CGGCGTCTCCGGCCGACCGAGGCGGGTCTCGACGAGACGATGGGCGGCCTGAAAATAGTGGTCCAACAGGAAGCCCGAAGTGACGAGCGACTGCCCGATCGTATCGATGTGCTCACTCGCTTTCTCCTTCGGGAATTCCACCAGGAGCCCCAGGGTGTCCACCCGGCGGCCAAACAGGGTCGCGAGCGTGTTCTCATATTCCCGATTCGAGAGCCGGCGCATAACGGTGCTGGCGGCGGTGCTCGCGATCTTGCCCCGCGCCTCGGCGATGCCCTCGCGCAGGAGGCGGATGACGGCGATGCGCTCGTCGTCGCTCGGCTGCGCCTTGGCCTTGCTGGGCGGCATTTCGCGCAGCGTGAGCTGATCGACGATATCCTTGGCCGTGATTAGCGCGGCCGCATCCGTGAGCGGCAGTTGGAAACTCTCGAATTCGCGGTCGCCTTTCTGGGTCACTGTATCGTGACATTTCAGGCAGTATCTGTCCGCAAATGTAGAAAACACTTTCTGTCCGGGCGATTCTGCGGCTTGGGCGAGCGCGGCGGTGAGGACGAGCCCAAGCGCCAGCTTCCCTGACCGCAGACCTGTGGCCTTCGAGCCCACGTTACGAAATCCCAAACCGGCCCGTGCTGGTGCCGAACGAATTCGTCTCGACGCCCATGCGCTGGGCGAGGTCGACGTAGAGATTGCAGAGCGGGACTTTGTTCGGGCCCGAGGACGCGACCCGCTTAAACTCGCCGTGCCGATAGCCGCCGCCGGCCAAAATGATCGGGAGGTCGGCATTATTGTGCGAGTTGGCGTCGCCGATACCGCTGCCAAACAGCACCGACGTCGAGTCGAGCAACGTCCGGTCGCCGTCGGACATTTTGGAAAGTCGCGCGATGAATTTCCCGAATTGCTCGATCTGATAGCTCTCGAGCGTGATGAGGTGCTTGATCGCCGCCTCGCTGTTACCGTGGTGGGAGAGGATGTGATAATCCTTCTCGATGTTAAGATCCCGCGGAAGGAAGTCGCCGCCGATTTCCAGCGTGGCGATGCGCGTCGAATCCGTCTGCAACGCGAGCGCGATCAGCTCATAGAGCATCGGCAGGTCTTGGACCTTGTTTTTGTTTTCCGGGCGCTCGAAGGGCGGCTTTGGCTTGGGCACGCTCGCCCAGTGCTGGCGGAGTTCGAGGCGCTTTTCGACCTCGCGAATCGAGGTGAAATATTCGTCCAGCTTTTCCTTGTCCTCGCGGTTGACCTGTTTGGAAAGCAAGTTCGCGTCCTCGAGCCCGGCGTCGAGAATGGAGGCCTGCAACCGGTTCTCCTGACTGCGACGCTCCTGCCGCGCCTGAGAGTCACCGACAAACAGCCGATCAAACAACTCCGCCGGTCCCGTGATGGGCGGCACGCGCACGCCGGATTTCGTCCAAGCGATTTGACAGCCGCCGTGGATGCCGCCCTCCGAGCCGACCGTCAGTGAGGGGAAACGCGTTTGCCGACCGATCTCGTCGGCGATGAACTGGTCGATCGTGACATTGCCGTTGGGCCGATTTTGCGCCTCCGAATTGAGGACTCCCGACAGAAAGGAGTGGATCGCGAAGTGCCCGCCCTTCACGCCGTGGTCGAGCCCGCGATAAACCGTCAGATTTTTCCGCACCTCCCACAGCGGCTTGAGCAGCGTCGTTTGCTCGTAGGCGTTGCCGGTCGTTTCGGGAAAAAACTGCTTCGTCTGATAGCCCAGCAGATTTCCGATCGCGACGAAACGCCGCGCCCCGGTGCCCGCGCCCTTGGCGGTTTGCACGGCGGAATTACCCCCCACGGCATTGGCGAGGAGGGACGGGAGCGCGGGGAGCGCCAACGACGCGCCCAAGGAATGGAGAATGAAACGACGCCGGTTGATGGATTTCATATGCGGGGGGATTTCGGGGTAAGGGACGTGCGTTCACGGCGGCCTTGCAGTCGCGGCCGCACGCTGGGCATTCGGGAGGTAATGCGGCCAGGTCGCGCGAATTGGACATTTTTTTCTGTGCGCGTGTATTGGGCGGGACGGCCGCTGGTTCTTTTGGTGGATGGCGCTGTGATCGCGTTGTTCCTCACGCACGGCTCGGCGTAGACGCGATGATCACACTCAACGGGAGCCCACGCCGCGTGATCCGTTTTCACAGTCGAGATTCTTCTCTGAACCCTACTACAGTTGCTTCACATGACGCGATATTGCCCCTCTCCTCCGGTCAAACCGGCCGCGTCGTTCACGAATCTGCCGTCGCCAGCGCGCCCGGCGGACGAAGCGGAGATCCTCACGCGAGACCATTACATCGACGTGCGCTCCAGCGTGCCGGCCATCGCCGGTCAGCCGGCGAGGCTCTACGTGCGCGAGCGCGTGAGCGCGGCGGCGGTGCCGCGGATCACGGGCGACCAGGTCGTGTTATGCGTGCATGGCTCGGGCACGCCCGGGTCGGTCGCGTTTGACGTGCCGTATCAGGACTACAGTTGGATGAGTTTTCTGGCGGCGGCCGGCTACGATGTGTTTGCCGTGGATCTGACGGGCTATGGCCGCTCCACCCGGCCGGCGGCCATGGACGATCTCGCCAATCTTGCGGCGGAGCAACGCACGCCTTTCGGAGTGCCCGAGTCGCAAGAGCAATCTTATCCGGGTGCGCTGACCACCTTGGAATCCGATTGGGACGACCTCAGCGCGGTCGTCTCCTATCTTCGCCAGCTGCGCGCCGTGGAGCGCGTCGCGTTGATCGGGTGGTCGCGCGGCGGCCCGCGAGCGGGCGGCTGGGCCGTGCAACATCCGGACGAAGTGTCCAAGCTGGTGCTGCTGGCACCTAGCTATGAGCGCACCGAGCCGGTCGAGGAGCGGTCGCCGCCGGTGCCCGGGCCGGTGTTCAACACCCAGAACCGGGCCGAGTTTTTCGACTTTTGGAACCGCCAGACGCCGAGCCCGGATCACTACGATCCGCGGGCGGCGCAAGCGGTCTGGAACGGGCTGCTCGCTTCCGACCCGGTGGGTGCGACGTGGGGGCCGGGCGTGCGCCGCGCTCCGGAAGTGGCCGGTGCGTGGGGCCCCGCGTTGGCGAAAAAATTGACGACGCCCACGCTCGTGGTAGCACCCGAGCACGACGCGCAAATACTCCCGGAGCGCGTGCGCGAGTTGCACGCCGACCTCGGCAGCAGTCAGAAAGTTTTCGTCGATCTCGCCCGCTCCTCGCACAACGCGCTGTGGGAACGAAACCACCTGCTGCTCTTCCGCGCCTCGCTCGAATGGCTGGACCACGGCACCGTCAACGGCCAAGCCAACGGCGTGGTGCGCTTGGGTTATGATGAGGAGTAAGCGCAGCGCACCGGCATTCTCTTCTCGCGGGGCAACGAGATCACGAACGCCCGCGTGCGCCGTGGTCGCGTTCAGTAGGAGAACGTCGTCGTGAAACGGGTCGAGCGCGGCTCCAGTAGATCGAAGCGGCTGTAGCCCACGCCGCGGCCGCCGGGGACCATGAACGTGTTCGTCGAGGAGAAGCGCTGCGGGAGGAGGCCGTCCTGATTGAACAGGTTGGTCACGTTGAGCTGATAGGAGAGCGTGCCGCGGAAATTTCCGGCCCGCACGGGGTGGCGGTAGCGCGCCATGAGATCGGCCGCCGAGAGCACGCGGCCGGTGATTTCTTTTCCGGCGGCGTCGC
>JBEANZ010000350.1:0-5029 GCA_041165185.1 Verrucomicrobiota bacterium
GTTCAACCTGCGCGGCCCCGACCTCGCGACCGCCGATCTCGTCGAGTGGCTGAAGCCGTTCAAGCGCCCGCTCGCCGTCATCGACACGTCGTCGGCGAGCGCGCCGTTTCTCGCTAAGCTCTCCGGGGCCAACCGTGTCGTCGTCACCTCGACGCGCAGCGGCTTCGAACAGAACTACGCGCGCTTCGGCAAATACTTCGCCGAGTCCGTCGGCGACCTCGCGGCCGATCTCGACAAGGACGGGCAGGTCTCGCTGCTCGAGGCGTTCCTGTCGGCCGCGCGGCGCACCAACGAATTCTACAAGACCGAGGGCCGCCTCGCGACCGAGCACGCGCTGCTCGACGACACCGGCGACGGCCTCGGCACGCCGGCGGACTGGTTTAAGGGCGTGCGCGCCACCAAGCGCGCCCGCGACGGCGCGGCGCTCGACGGCACCCGCGCGCACCAGTTTCACCTCGTGCGCAGCGCGACCGAGCGCGAGCTCTCGCCCGAGGCCCGCGCACGCCGCGACGCGGTCGAGCAGCAAATCTCCAAGCTGCGTGACACGAAGGCGAAGCGCCCCGAGGGCGAGTATTACGCCGACCTGGAAAAGCTCCTCGTCGAGTTGGCGCAGCTCTACGCGGCGAAGTAGTCGCCGCTCGTCGCGCGCCCGGAAAATCGCATCGCCCGGCGGCCCGCGCCGTGCTTTGGGTTGCCCATGCTTACCCGCTTTTCCGTCGCCCCGCTGCACACCATGACCCGCGCGCTCGCCGCCGTCGCGATGGGCCGCGCCGCGCCCGACCTCGTGATCACCGGCGCCCGCGTGCTCTCGACCTACACCGAGCGCATCCACCCCGCGCGTGAAATCTGGATCAAGGGCGGACGCATCGCGGTCGTGAAACCCGCGGGCGCGTTCAAGCGCTCGAAGCTCGGCGGCGCGAAAATCCACGATGCGCGCGGTGGCATCGTCGCCCCCGGCCTCGTCGATCCGCACGTCCACATCGAGAGCAGCATGATGACGGCGTGCGCGTTTGCCGAGGCGGCGTTGCTCAACGGCACGACCACCGTCTTCTGCGACAGCCACGAAATCGGCAACGTGTGCGACGTCGCCGGCATCGAGTGGATGCTCGAGGACGCCCGCCGCGCCCCGCTCTCGATCTACCTCACGGTGCCGAGCACCGTGCCCGCGACCAATCCCCGCCTCGAAACCGCCGGCGGCGATCTCACCGCGAAAAAAATCGGCGCGCTCTTCGACCGCTGGCCCGAGGCCCGCGCGCTCGGGGAAAAGATGGACTACGTCGCCGTCGCGCAGGGCGACGCGCGCAGCCACGCGATCCTCGCGGAGGCGTTGCGGCGCGGGCGGCCGGTGTGCGGCCACATCTACGGCCGCGAGTTCGTCGCCGCCGGCGCGGCCAGCGGCATCACGGACACCCACGAGGCGATCTCGCGCGAGATCGCGGATGATTTTCTCGAGGCGGGCGTGTGGATTTTCCTGCGCGGCGGCAACCCCCAGACCCCGTGGCACTCCCTCCCCGCGGCGATCAAGGCCGTGACCGAGCTCGGCGCCAACCCGAAGCGCGTGTGCGTCTGCACCGACGATCGCGACGCGGACGATTTGTTTTTGTTCGGCATGGACTGGGTGGTGCGGCAGGCGGTGGCGGCGGGCCTGCCGACGACGACCGCGTGGAGCCTCGGCTCGCTGCATCCCGCGACGCGCTACGCGCTCGACGGCGAATTCGGCGGCGTCGCCCCCGCGCGTCGCGCCGATCTCGTGCTGCTCAACGACGCGCTCGAGGTGCAGAGCACGTGGTTCGGCGGCGAGCTGGTCGTGGCGAATCGGAAGATCACCCCCGTCCTCGACCGCGCGCTGAGCCGCCGCTACCGCTACCCCCGCGCCGCGTATGCGACGGTGAAGCTCCCCGCCCGCGTCCGCCTCACGCCGCCGCTGCCTGCGGCCGGCGGCACCGCCAACGTCATCCGCGTCGTCCCGCCCGGCATCGTCACCGCCCGCGCGCGCATGCCCATCGCGGCGGGGGCGGCGTGGCCCGAAATTTTTGCGCAACACGGTCTCTGTTTCCTTACCGTCGTCGAGCGGCACGGGAAAAACGGCGGCGTGGCGCACGGGTTGTTGGGCGACTTCGGGCTGCGCGACGGCGCGGTGGCGAGCAGCGTCGGCCACGACGCGCACAACGTCGTCCTCGCCGGCACCAACGAGCGCGACCTCCAGCTCGCCCTGGCCACCGTGGAAAAACTCCGCGGCGGCGTGTGCGTCGTGCGCGGCGGGCGGGTGCTCGCGAGCGTGGCGTTGCCCGTGGCCGGGTTGCTCTCCGACCAGCGCGCGCCCGTCGTCGCGAAGGCCACGACCGCGCTCAAGCGCGCGTGGACGAAGCTCGGCTGCCAGGTGCCCTACATGGGCTTCAACCTGCTCCCGCTCTCCGTCATCCCCGAGCTGCGCCTCACCGACAAGGGCCTCGTGGACGTGCTGGCGATGCGCATCCTGCCGCTCTGGGAATAACTCGCCGCGGGCCCCGCGCGGGCCGCCGGGCGCTTGACGCTGCGCGAGGCACGGGCGAAAAACCGCGCCGTGCCGACCCCGCCCCCGCCGCCCGACCGCGTGAAACTTCGGCTCGCCAGCGTGCGCTCGCGCGCGTGGTGCCTCGCCTTGCTCGCTCTCGGTGCCGCGTTGGTCGCCCCGGCGGCGGAACCGGCGGACAAGATCGACGCCACCATCGCGGAGTATTTCCGCCCCTTTCAAAACGATCTCGCCACGTTGTCGCCCGACGGTCGCCACGTCGCCATCGCCGAGACCGTCCGCAAGGGCGCCGCGTTCATAACGATTGTGAGCGTCGATGATCGCACGAGCCGGCGTTTCGAGGTGGGCGAGGCGGCGGATCACGCGGTGCAGCAAATCCTCTGGGTCTCGGCGACGCGGCTCGTGTTTACCACGCGCAGCCGGGCCATCGGCGCGCTCGAGCTCGGCCGCGACGAGATCACGGTGCTGCTGCGCTCCCGGGACTTCGATGCGTTCGTGCCCGAGCCGCAACTCGGCCCGCGCTCGCGCGCCATGGGCACGACTCCGGACATGCCCGCCGATCCGAGCGCGTCCAGCCCGATCGATTTTGATCGGCTGCGCGGGATTTCCGTGACCGAGGCGCTCAAACGGGCGCGGGCCTCGGGCGATTTGTTCGGCCGCGAGACAAGGGACGATCCGGGCCGCGCGCCCCGGCCGTTTCTGCTCGGCCGCAAACCCGGCGCCGCCAACACCGTGCTGATCGAGGTGCGCGCCGACGGCGACCTCTACGGCCTCGGCCGACTCGAGCGCCGCGAGATCACCGTGCCGGGAAACGTCGCGATCTATGACCGCGCCTTCGGCCCGCCTGCCACCGCCGCGGATGCCGGCCTCAATCCGGGGAGCCCTTCCGAGTATGCCACCTACCGCATCGACGAGTCCGCGCCGCCGCTCGTCGTCCTCGAACTCGACGTCCTGAAGGGCCGCACGCGCGAGATCGCGCGCGAGTCCGAGTGGCGCCGCGTCTGGCTCGACCACGAGGGCCGGCTGCGCCTCGCGCTCGAACGCCACGGCCGCGGGCTCCGTTACGTGTATCGCGGCGCCGACGCCAAGAAATGGATCCCGCTCGATTCGCTCGTGACGGAAGCGACTTCGCTCGGGTTCAGCGTCACGCCCCAAACGCTCCTCACGCCGCGCTCCGTGCCGCTCGGATTCGACGCCAACGGCGCCAAGCTCTTCATCGCCTCCAACGTCGGCCGCAACACGTTCTCGCTGCGCGCGCTCGACCTCGCGACGGGCCGGCTCGACGAGTCGTTCGAGGTCGGCCACCCCCGCCATGATCTGATCGAGCCCACCGCGCTCTTCGTGGACGGCGTGGTCCGCTTTGATCCCAAGAGCCACGGCCTCTCCGGCGTGCGATTCACGGCGGCGCTACGCGCGACCCGCTGGCTCGCGCCCGACCTGCTCGAGTTGCAGGCCCAACTGGCGAAACAACTCGCGCCGCGCCGGTGCGAAATCCGCGAATGGAACGAGGACCGCACGCGCTTCCTCCTCGAGACCTCGACGGCCGGCGATCCCGGCGGATTCGTCGTGGCCGATACGGTCGCGGGCAAACTCATCCAGTGCGGCGAACGCGCACCCGGGCTCCCGGCGGAGCGGCGCCATCCCGTGCACGAGTTCGATTTCGGCGCCGACGACGGCCGCCGGTTCGCGGGTTTTCTCACGATGCCCCGCGAGCCGCGCCTCAACCCACCGCCCGTGCTCGTCTATTTTCACGACGGCCCCTGGTTCTCCGATCCGCCGGAATTCAACCGCGGCGCGCAGGCGCTCGCGGCGCTCGGCTTCGCGGTGCTTCAGCTCAACCACCGCGGCTCGAGCGGCTTTGGCCGCGCCCACCTCACCGCGATCGACGGCGGGCTGGACCGCGTGGTGCTCGAGGATGTGCGCGCGCTGCTCGCGCGGCTCGGCGGCGGGAAGCTGCCGCTCAACACGCGCCTGGTCGCCGCGTTGGGCAACGGCGTCGGCGGCTACCTCGCCGTGCGCATGGCGCAACTGGCGCCCGAGACGTTTCGCTGCGCCGTCGCCATCAACGCCCCCGGCGATCTTGCCGCGTGGCGCACCCAACTCGATCCCGCGCCCACGCTGCTCAGCCAGTTGCACCGGGATTTTTTCGGCACCGATCCGGCGCGCCTGCTCGCGCAGTCCGCCCTCGCCGTCGCGCCGACCACGAAGGCGCCCGTCCTCGTCGTGCACGCCGCCGACAACGCTTACGTGCCCGTCGGGATGGGCCGCGCGCTGCACCGCGCGCTCAAGCGCGGCTCCGACGAAACCGCCTATCTCGAGCTGCCCCACGAGGGCCACGCCGGCTGGTCCGAGGCGACGACCGCGCGCCTCTTCGCCGAGCTCGGCCGCTTCTTCAACGCCACGATCTACAACTACCGCGTCGACGTCCGCCCACCGGAAGTCGTGCGTTAGCGCCGGGCGGCGCGAGCGTTTTCCGGGCTTCTTGCCCGATGGACGCGGAGATGTTTTCGCAGCGGA
>JBEANZ010000351.1:0-3252 GCA_041165185.1 Verrucomicrobiota bacterium
CGCGTTTTCAGCCGACGTGAAAAAGCGCGGCGAGTCCGCCTACGCCGCCGCCGCCGACCGCCTGCTCGCCTCGCCGCACTACGGCGAGCGCCAGGCCAGCGAGTGGCTCGACGCCGCGCGCTACGCCGACACCCACGGTTTCAACAACGACTCCGCGCGCAGCATGTGGCGCTGGCGCGACTGGGTGATCGAGGCCTTCAACGCCAACCTCCCTCACGACCGCTTCCTCACCGAGCAGCTCGCCGGCGATCTGTTGCCCGCACCGACGCTCGAGCAGCGCATCGCGACCGGCTTCGGCCGCAACCACGTCATCAACTCCGAGGGCGGCATCATCGAGGAGGAATACCGCGTCGAATATGTCGCCGACCGCGTGCGCACGCTGAGCACCGCGTGGCTCGGCCTCACCACCGAGTGCGCGCGCTGCCACGACCACAAGTTCGACCCGATTTCGCAGCGCGACTACTACCGCCTCTTCGCGTTTTTCAACAACGTGCCCGAACACGGCGAAGACGGCCGCGTCGCCAACGCCGTCCCGCAAATCGCCGCGCCCACGCGCGACCAACAGGCCGCCCTTGCCAAGCTCACCCGCGAACTCGCCGCGCTCGACGCCACGCTCGCCCCCGCGCGCGCCGCGTGGCAGTGGCGCGCCGCGGACAAGGCGCGCGTCGACGCCCTCCTCGCCACCGCGAAGACCGCGAGCGCCGCCGAAAAATTCACCGCGCTCGATTTGGCGCCAGCACCGGCGCCGGCGAAACCGAGCGCAACGAAATCATCGCCGGCCGCGCCGGCGCCCGTCGCGAACACCTCCGCCGCCGACTCCGACGCGAAACCCTTTGCCATCCCCGCCGCGAAACTCGACTTCGCGCAGCCCGGCGGCTTCGCGCTCTCGCTCTGGCTGCGGCCCGACGCCGACAACCCGCGCGATGTCGCGCTGCTCTCCGCCGCGAACTACGTCGGTTCGCCCGCCGATACGACCTACGGCCGCGGCCGCGAGCTTCGCTTGATCGACGGCGAACTCGAGTTGCGCCTCAACGAGCGCTACCCCGCCTACGCCGTCATCGTGCGCACCGACGGCGCGGCGTTGCGCGCCGGCGAGTGGCGCCACGCCACGCTCACCTACACGCTCGGCAAAAAGGCCGCCGACGTCCGCTTCTTCATCGACGGCGTCGAGACCCCGACGATCACGCGCTACGACGATCTATCGAGCGAGCCCGCGAAGCGCGACTTCCTCGTCGGCACCGACAACTCGCCGACCGCCGCGCGCTGGCACGGAAAAATGGAGGACGCCCGCGTCTACGCCCGCGCCCTCCCGCCCGAGGCGATCCGCGCGGCGTTTCAGGCGCAGGCGTTGCCGCGCGCGCTCGCCGCGCTCGTAGCGGAACCGGCGTCCGCTGCCTCTACCGCGCCCTCCGCCACCGCTCCCACCCCGGAAATTTCCTGGCTGCGCGACGCGCTCCTCGCCGACGACGCCGCGACGCGCGATGCGTTTGCCAGACGCGCCTCGACCGCCGAGTCGCTCCTCGCGCTGCGTCGCTCGCTACCGACGGTGATGGTGATGCAGGAGCTCCCGCAGCCGCGCCCGGCGTTCGTGCTCGCGCGCGGCCGCTACGATGCCCCCACCGATCCCGTCGAAGCGGGCGTCAACGAATCCCTCCTCGGCGCGTGGCCCGCCGGCGCGCCGCGCAACCGCCTCGGCCTCGCGCGCTGGCTCACGCAGCCGCAACACCCGCTCACCGCGCGCGTCGTCGTGAACCGTTTTTGGGCGCAGCTCTTCGGCACCGGCCTCGTGAAGACCGTCGAGGATTTCGGCTCGCAGGGCGAATGGCCGAGCCACCCCGAGCTGCTCGACGCGCTCGCGCGCGACTTCGTCGACGGCGGCTGGGACGTGAAGGCGTTGCTCAAGACGCTCGTGCTCTCCTCGACCTACCGCCAGTCGAGCGCCGTCACGCCCGCCCTCCACGCGCGCGATCCGGAAAACCGCCTGCTCGCGCGCGGCCCGCGCGTGCGCCTCCCCGCCGAGCTCATCCGCGATCAGGCGCTCGCGATTTCCGGGCTGCTCACGCCGCGCCTCGGCGGCCCGAGCGTCTATCCCTACCAACCGGAAAAACTCTACGCCGGCATCGTCGTCGACGCGCCCTACCCCGGCACGAAATGGGGCGTGAGCGGCGACGCCGATCTCTACCGGCGCAGCCTCTACACGTTTTGGAAACGCACCGTGCCGCACCCGGTGATGACGGGCTTCGACGCGCCCGACCGCGAGTTCTGCACCGTGCGCCGCGCGCGCACCAACACCCCCCTTCAGGCCCTCACGCTCCTCAACGAACCCGGCTTCGTCGAGGCCGCGCGCCGCCTCGCCACGCGGATGTTGCGCGACGCCCCCGGCGACGACGCCGCGCGACTGGCCTTCGCGTTTCAAGCCGCCACGGGCCGCGTGCCCCGCGCCGAGGAAACGCGCGTGCTCGTGCAAACGTTCACCCAACTCCGCGCCGATTTCGCCGCGCACCCCGCCGACGCCGCCGCCCTCCTAAAAGTCGGCGCCTCCGCCGTCGACGCCACGATCCCGCCCGCCGACCTCGCCGCCGCCACGAGCCTCGCCAGCCTGATCCTCAACCTCGACGAAACGATCACGAAGAACTGAAGGACAGAGCATGAAGGACCAAGGACTAGAGACCAAAGACCAGAGACCGCCGGGCCGCTCGAAAGCAGTGCTGAACTGCCAGTCTTCGCCAATCCCCGCTAACAAAAATCCACCCCTCACCCCGCGCCTCGCCGATTAGGCGAGGCACGCACGCCCTCATCCGCCCCTCGATCAAAAAAGATTAGCGAAGATTAGCGTTCCCAAAAATCCGTCCCCTCTGAGCTCGAATCTCTCCACAACCCCGATTTCTCCAATCCAGAAAACTGGAACGCTAATCTTCGCTAATCTCCGCTAATAAAGACCATCCACCACCCCCGCGCCACGCCGATTAGGCGAGGCACGCACGCTCTCAACCGCCTCCCGATCAAAAAAGATTAGCGAAGATTAGCGGTCCCCCCCTCCGAATCATGTCCTGTCACAACTACGAGCAGCACCCCACGCGCCGCGATTTCCTCGCGCGCGCCGGCCTCGGCCTCGGCACCGCCGCGCTCGCCCAACTCCTCGGCCGCGATCTCCGCGCCGCGTCGTCCGCGCCTGCGTCCGCAATCGGCGGATTGCCCGGCCTCCCGCACTTCGCTCCGAAGGCCAAGCGCGTCATCTGCCTCTTCCAGTCC
>JBEANZ010000352.1:0-5880 GCA_041165185.1 Verrucomicrobiota bacterium
ATCGAGGAAGGCCCCGATGATGCGGTCGAGTTTGCTGGCGATGGTCTGGTGGAACGATCCGGGGGATGGGGCCATGACGAGGTCTCCTTCGATGAGTTGGTAATTCGGCGCGCCAAACGGAATCGTCGCATACTCGTGGCGCGTGATCGGACGGGCGAGAGTCGAGGGCATGGCGGGAAAGTTGGCGCGAGGGGCGGGGCGCGTCAACGCCGCCGCCAGACGGCGATGAACATGCCGTTGGCGTTCACCTCGTGCGGCCAGAGCGTCTCGCGCGAGACGGGCTCGAGGTCGGGGTGTTTGGCGGCGAACGCGTCGGCGACGGCGGTCGTCTCGCTGCGCGTGAGCGTGCAGACGGAGTAGACGAGGCGGCCGCCGGGCTTGAGCGAGCCGGCGATGTTGGTGAGCAAGGTGAGCTGCGTGCCGGCGAGCTCCTGCACGTCGGCGGGCGTGGTGGTCCAGCGGGCGTGCGGGTTGCGCTGCCAGGTGCCGACGCCGCTGCACGGGGCGTCGAGGAGGATGCCGTCGAATTTCTGTTTCGAAGGCAGCATCCGGCCGCCGTCCCAAAAATCGGTGCGGTAGTTGAAGAGCTGGGCGCGCGCGGCGCGGCGTTTGAGCGTATCGATGCGCTTCGCGTTGCGATCGGTGGCCCAAACGGTGCCCTTGTTTTTCATGAGGTCGGCGAGGTGGAGCGTCTTGCCACCCTCACCGGCGCAGGCGTCCCACCAGTTTTCGCCGGGCTTGGGCGCGCAGGTGTGGCCGACGAGTTGGGAGGAGAGGTCCTGGATTTCAAACGCGCCGGTCTGGAATTGCTCGGTGCGAAACAGGTCCTGCGTGCCGGTGTAGCGCAGCGCGTCGGGGGTGCGATCGGAGTGTTCGCACTCGCGCAGGGCGGCGGCGAGTTTGCCGGCGCTCGCAGGGCGCGCGCGCAGCCACAGCGCGGGATCGCGTTGGAGTTGGCGGAGGT
This sequence comes from Verrucomicrobiota bacterium, assembly GCA_041165185.1. Taxonomy (GTDB): domain Bacteria; phylum Verrucomicrobiota; class Verrucomicrobiia; order Opitutales; family Opitutaceae; genus JBEANZ01. The sequence goes on from JBEANZ010000352.1 coordinate 965, forward strand.
AGTCGGCGGGCAATTCCATCTCGTCCTTCAGCCACGCGGGGACGGCGAGGGTGGCGAGCGCCTCGGCCTTTACCGATTTCGGATCGGCGGTGAAGCGGGTGTGGAGGGCGTCGGCTTGCTCGAGGCGTTTTTGCGGCGACGCCTTTGGGTCGAGCCACGAGAGCCAGCGGAAATAGACGAAGACGGTGTGGCTGACGACGCGCTTGAGCGTGGGCGGCAGATAGCGGCGCGTCTCAAAATAGAAGCGCAGCGCGGTGTCCGCGCGTTGGTCGGCGGAGATCCCCGTGAGGACTTGGGCGGCGTGATTGAACGTGGCTTGATCGGGCATGAGGGGGCCGAGAGAGGCACAGGGACGCGCGGGTTAAAACTGTATTCGCGCGGGCCACGAGAGCGGACGCCTCGGTCGCGACCCGGCGGTCGGACCGGCTCAGGGACGTTTCGACCAACGGCGATCCTGTTTCAGTTCGAGGCGCTTGGCCTCGAGCTGCACGCCGGCGACGGCCGGGTGCGCGCGGAGTTGCTGGAAGGCGGGGGCGTTGAGTTTCCACGCGAGCGCGCCGCTCGCCTCCGCAATGGAGGTCACGCGGTTCTCAAACACGAAGCCGAACTCGACGCGCGTATCGCCGACCTGCGCGTTGAGCGTGTCGCGCAGAAGGCGCAGGAACGCGGGCAACTCGGGATGCGCGGGATGGAGCAGCCAGGTGACCTTGCGAAACGCGCCGCTCACGAAGCCGTCGAGCGGGTAGCATTCCTTGACGTTGATGCGCGCGCCGTCGGTGCCGACGATGATGTTGCCCTGGACGAGGACGAGGGCGTTTTCCGCGAGCACGGTGCCGTAGGCGGCGGTGGCGTCGGCGAACATGTTGAGCGCGAGCGACGCGTTCTTCGTCGCGAGCGTGAACGCGATCCAGGGGCGGTTGTCTTTTTTCGCGAGCTTCTTGGCGAGGTTCCCGGCGATGCCGCAGAGGCGGAACTCGGTGCGATCGGACTGCTGCAACAACTCGTCGACGGCGAACGTGTCGAGCGCGTCGGCGAGCCCGAGGTAGTTGTTCCTCGGGTGGCCGGAGACGTAGAAGCCGAGCAGTTCTTTCTCGAAGGCGAGGCGCTCGGGGGCGGAGAAGTCGGAAGCGGCGGAGGAGCTCAGAGCGGAGGGCCGAGAGCCGGGAGCCGAACCACGGACGGTGGACGGCGAATCGGCGCGCGACTTCGCCGCGGGTTCGGCGAAGGCGTCGAGGAAGCTGTGCTGGCCGGCGGCGCGGTCGCGGGCGGCGGAGGCGGCGCCGGCGATGGCGGCGTCGATGCCGTCGAAGAGCGGTTTGCGCGCGGCGCCGCTGAAATCGAAGGCGCCCGTCTTCACGAGGTGTTCGAGCACGCGCTTGTTGATGGCGCGGCCGTCGACGCGCTGGGCGAAATCCGCGAAGTCGGCGAACGGGCCGTTCTTCTCGCGCTCCTCGATGATTTTTTGCGCGGCGAGTTCGCCGACGCCTTTCACACCGGCGAGGCCGAAGCGAATCGCGGCTGAGCCGGTGGATGGGGTTTTGCTCTCGGCTCTCAGCTCTGCGCCCTCAGCTTTCCGAAAGACCGGCGTGAACATCTCACGGCTCTCGTTCACGTCCGGCCCGAGGACCTTCAGACCCATCGCCTCGCATTCGGCGACGAAGTGGGAAACTTTTTCCGAGTTGCCGAGTTCGGAGCTGAGCATCGCGGCCATGAACTGCACGGGGTAGTTGGCCTTCAGAAAACCGGTCTGGTAACTGAGGATCGCGTAGGCGGCGGAGTGGGATTTGTTGAAACCGTAGCCGGCGAACTTGTTGAGGATGTCGAAGATTGCGTCGGAGGTTTTCGCGTCGATGCCGTTCACCTTCTGGGCGCCGTCGACGAACTTGGCGCGCTCCTTCGCCATCGCCTCGGCGTCCTTCTTGCCCATCGCGCGGCGGAGCATGTCGGCGCCGCCGAGCGTATAGCCGGCGATGATCTTCGCCGCTTCCATGACCTGCTCCTGATAGACCATCACGCCGTAGGTTTCGCGACAGACCTCCTCGAGGAGCTTGTGGGGAAACTTGACCGTGCTCGGGTCTTTTTTTCCGCGCACGTAGTCGGGGATCCAGTCCATCGGGCCGGGGCGGTAGAGCGCGATGAGCGCGACAATCTCGTCGATGGTGGCGAGGCCGATTTGGCGGCAGAGGTTCTGCATGCCGCCGGATTCCAATTGGAACACGCCGGTCGTGCGCCCGGAGTTGAGGAGGGCGAAGGTCTTCGCGTCATCGAGCGGGATGGCCTCAATGTCGAACTTCGGATCGGCGGTGCGGCGGATGTTGTCCACGGCGTCGGCGATGACGGTGAGCGTTTTCAACCCGAGGAAATCCATCTTCAACAGGCCGAGTTTGCCGACGGCGTTCATGTCGAACTGCACCGTGACGTCGTCTTCCTGAAGCGTGAGCGGGACGAAGTTTTCCAGCGGCTGGTCCGTGATGATGATGCCGGCGGCGTGCTTGCCGGTGTTGCGCACCATGCCCTCGAGGACGAGCGCCTGGTCGAAGATTTTTTTCGCGACGGGGTTGCGCGTGACCTCGTTGCGGAGCTCCTCGGATTTTTCGCGGGCGGACTCGAGGGTGATGTTGAGCTCGTCGGGCACCATCTTCGCGAGGCGGTCGGCGTCGGCGTAGGGGAGGTTGTGGACGCGAGAGACGTCGCGGATGACCATCTTCGCGCCGAGGGTGCCGTAGGTGATGATGTTCGCGACGCAGTCGTTGCCGTATTTCCGGCGCACGTAGTCGATGACCTCGCCGCGGCGCCTCATGCAGAAGTCGATGTCGAAGTCCGGCGGGGAAACGCGCTCGGGATTCAGGAAGCGCTCGAAGAGCAGTTTGAACCGCAGCGGATCGAGATTCGTGATCCCGAGCAGGTAGGCGACGATGCAGCCGGCGCCGGAGCCGCGACCGGGGCCGACCGGAATGCCGTTCTTGCGCGCCCAATCGATGAAGTCCCAGACGACGAGAAAGTAGTCGATGAAGCCGGTCTTGCCGATGATCGAGAGCTCGAAGTCGAGGCGCTCGACGAGTGTCTTCGCGAGGGCGGGGTCGGCGAATTTTTCCGGTGCGCCAAGGTCGAGGCCGTAGCGCGTGCGCAGGCCGGCGGCGCACAACTCGCGCAGGTAGCCGGCGCGATCGGTTTTCACCTCGGGGGGGAGCGGGTATTTCGGATAGCGGTCGCTGCCCTTGGGAAACTCGATCTTGAGGTCGCACATGTCGGCGACGTGTTGGGTGTTGGTCAGCGACTCCGGGATCTCGGCGAAGAGGCGGGCCATCTCGTCGTGCGACTTGAGGTAGAACTGCTGGCCCGTGAAACGCATCCGCTTCTCGTCGTCGATTTTCGCGCCGGTCTGGATGCAGAGCATGGCGTCGTGCGGGCCCGCGTCGGCGCTGCGGACGTAGTGGACGTCGTTCGTGCAGATGACGCGGAGGTTGAACTCCTCCGCGAGTTTCAGCAGGCCGGGGATGATCTGGCGCTGCTCGGCGATGCCGTGGTCCTGGATTTCGACGAAGTAGTTGTCGCGGGTGAAAATCTCGACGAAGCGGCCGCAGGCCGCGCGGGCTCCCGCGTAGTCACCCGCGAGGAGGCGCTGCGGGACGAGCGAGGCGAGGCAGCCCGTGAAGCCAATGAGCCCCGCGGAAAAGCGGGCGAGCGTCTCGAGGTCCGTGCGGGGTTTGTAGTAAAAACCCTTGAGGTGGGCGTCGCTGACGAGCTTGAGGAGGTTTTGGTAGCCGGTGTGGTTTTGCGCGAGGAGCCCGAGGTGGAAGATGGTTTTGCCCTCGTCGTCGGTGCGGCCCTTTTTTTCGAGGCGCGAGGTCTCCACGAGATAGAGTTCGCAGCCGACGAGCGGCTTGATGCCCTTGGCCTTGGCCTGGTTGTAGAACTCGATCGCGCCGAAGAGATTACCGTGGTCGGTCAGCGCGACTGCCGGCATGCCCAGCTCGATGGCGCGGTCCATCAGGCGGTCGATGCGGCAGCAGCCGTCGAGCAGGCTGTAGTCAGAGTGGACGTGGAGATGGACGAATTTCTGGTCGGCGGACGGCACGGAAGCGGTTGAAACAACGGCGTTGGCCCGGGCGCGCAAGGCGGGAAAAAAGCCATTGACGCGCGCTGCGCGGATCGGCGTAGTTCGTCGCTTTTCCCGTCACCAACACGTCCGATTCCATGTCCATCGAAATCAAAATCCGCAAGAACGAGCCCATCGACCGCGCCCTGCGCCGGATGAAAAAGAAGCTCGATCGCGAGAACATCATCAAAGGCACGCGCGCGAAACGCTACTACGAGAAGCCCTGCGAGAAGCGCCGCCGGAAGGAGAAGGTCCAGGCCTTCACCCAGATGCTGCGCCGCCGTTACGCGGAATAATTTTCCCGTTTTCTTGCGCCCAAGGCCGCCCTACCCGTCGTTCGGTAGCGCGGCCTTTTTGTTCTCCGGGTTAAGTAGTTTTTCCACGTGCATATTGCCGCGACCTGACTTGCGTAACCGCGCCCCATGAAGCCCGTCCTCTCGCTCTCCACCTGCTGGTGCTCGCACCGGCACAACGACGGCTACGTGATGCTGAAGGAAATCGCGGACCTGGGCTTCGAGAGCATCGAATTCAGCCACGGCATCCGCATCACGCTGGTGCCCGGCGCGCTCCGCGCGGTGGAGGAAGGCATCGTGAAGGTCGGCTCGACGCATAATTTCTGTCCGTTGCCGACGGGTGTGGTGCAGGCGGCGCCCAACCTGTTCGAGCCCTCGTGCCGCGAGTTTCGCGAACACGATCAGTGGCTCCGCCATACGAAGCGCTCGATTGATTTTGCGGCGCAGGTGAAGGCCCGCGCGATCGTGTGCCACTTGGGGAGTGTGAAGTTTTTTTGGTTCAATCCGGCGCACAACGTCCGCAC